>NZ_JBHNYX010000001.1:0-210546 GCF_054960505.1 Alteromonas sp. G4i13
CTGGTGCACCTTTTGCCTCTTCTTTCACGTACTAAGGTGTAGCTAAAAATAAAAAGTGCCTACTCATATATGCAGGAGCCCCGTCAGCCGTGGACAGCACTCAACTTCTTGAAAACCAGCAGGCAATAGCAATAGCCGGATTAGTAGGCGTTGTTATTGTGCTCTTCATTGTTAAACGACTTATTTTGGTGCGTTTGAAAGCTAAAGCGCGCTCAGAAAACAGCAGTATGTCTGATATTTATCGCGTGCTTGTATTGTCATTAAATGCTCCACTTAATTTGCTTATCTGGGTGATTTTCCTGCTGTTGGTTAAAAGTATTGTTTCAGTATTTCAGATAGAAGATGAAGGGGCGATTAAAGCGCTAACCATTGTTATCGAAGCTGGCCTCATCATTACTCTATTTCTCTTCTTCGAGCGTTTTGTCACTTACTCGTTAAGTCGTTATCGCGACCAGTCAACCATAGTTAAAAATACCAGCGCAATTGCCGGTGGAGCAGTTAGAGCGCTATTCGCTGTATTAGCAATTTTGATTATATTAAGCACCATGGGGGTGTCTGTAACACCCGTTGTTGCATCGTTAGGCATTACTTCGCTCGCAGTAGCACTAGCGCTACAGCCAACGCTTGAAAACTTCTTCTCGGGTATTCAGTTGGTAATGGATAAGCCCATTCGTATAGGCGACTTCATCGAGCTGGATTCCGGAGAACAAGGTTTTGTAGAGAAAATAGGATGGCGCTCCACGTGGGTTAGAATGCTACCTAACAACATCGTGATCATGCCTAACAGTAAGTTGTCTAATTCAAAGTTGATTAACTACTACTACCCTGAACGCGAACTGTCGGTGCCTGTTGAAGTTGGCGTGCATTATAGCTCTGATTTAGAGCATGTTGAAAACGTATGTTTAGAGGTTGCCAATACAATTCTAGAGCAGCACGAGTTTGGTGTTGAAACTTATCAACCTTTTGTTCTGTTTCACACTTTCGACAATTCTAGTATCAACTTAACAGTGATGCTGAGAACCCGTGAATACTTTAACCGCTTCTTCATAAAGAGCGCCTTTATAAAAATGCTTAAAAAGCGTTTTGATGAAGAAGGGATTGTCATTCCATTTCCAATTACTGCGCTTAACCTAGAGCAGGAAGGTGCAGCTCAATCCACAGAGAATTTAACGCCCAAAGCTTAAAAATCTCGCTAAATATGACTTGAGCAAATGATGTCTCAGACTTCTTACGGGGAGTTTTCGCCAAAAATAGTCAACATGCGTTTATCCGTATCGCTCTCTTTTCTATACACCGTTTATTTTCACCGAGTGATTTTTGACTCCTTAAAAGATACCGGTGGCAATTTAGGTTGTATTTCTCTTTCCTATAAAAAAATTAACTTTAAGCTTTTCAAGGTTATACCGCTTTTTGTATATTTTTTGTTATATTTATTAATAATTTGTTATTAATGCAATTGTTAATTATTTCCTTTTGCCTGCTACTATCTTTTTGCTACCGGTGGCAAGCGGGCGGTAATTGAGTTCCGTTAGTTCGCGTAAAAAGAAGAACTAATTGATGTTGTCTTGTTGAGTAATTGAAGCAGTACGCCCTTCTAATTATTAATCTAAGGACAAAAAATGAAAAAGAACTTACTTATATTTCAATCGACGATAATTGCGTCATCAATTGCCTTTGCCGTCTCTACGTCTGCAGTTGCTTCAGGTTTTCACACACAGAACGGAGGCACGACAGGCGGTCAAGGTGGACAAGTAGTACAAGCTTCTACGGGTAAACAAATTCACGAAGCATTGTGTAATAGAAACACCTCAGAAACGCCAATCATTATTCAAGTCTCGGGTACAATCAATCATGGTAATACTGAAAAAGTGTCTGGAGACAGCTGTAATACCGCAGAAGACAAAATTGAGTTAAAAGACATCGCGAATGTGACACTTATTGGTGTAGGCAGTGGCGCTACATTTGACCAGCTGGGTATACACATAAGGAATTCCCAAAACATCATTATAAGAAACGTTCATGTTAAAAATGTCAAAAAATCGGGCTCACCCACGTCAAATGGCGGAGACGCGATAGGGATAGAAAAAGACGTTCACAACGTATGGGTTGACCATGTAACCTTAGAAGCTAGTGGTGGTGAAAGTGATGGTTATGACGGCTTGTTCGATGTAAAGGATAACTCGAAATACATCACCTTATCTTACAGCATTTTACGTAACTCAGATCGAGGTGGTTTGGTAGGTTCAAGCGAATCACAAGTCAATAACGGTCCGATCACCTATCACCACAATATCTTTGACAATTTGAACTCGCGCGTTCCCCTTGTAAGGGGGGCAACAGCTCACATTTACAATAACTACTATGACGGCGTTCGCTCTTCAGGGATTAATTCCCGCGCAGGAGCCGAAGTCAAAGTAGAAAACAACTATTTCGAAAATAGTAAAGATCCACTGGGTACGTTTTATACAACAACTGACGGTTATTGGCAGGTTGCGGGAAACACTTTCGGAAGTGGCGTAACGTGGAGCGACTCAGACAGTGACTATGAACCTGCAGGGCCAAACGTTCAATCAACAGCATCAATATCTATTCCCTATAGTTACTCGCTAGATGGGGCATCTTGTATACGAGATATTCTTGAGAACACCGCTGGTGCCAACAAAAATCTTGCAGTATCAGACGGTAGCTGCGGTTCAACTGGTGGCGGTGGCGATACCGGAGGTGGTGATACAGGAGGTGGCGACACAGGGGGAGGTGATAATGGTGGCGGCGATGATAACTCAGGTGGTAATCCGCCAAGCGGCACCAACTTAGCGTTAAATGCACAATCTGACGGTAGCTCAAAGTACAGTGGAACAAGCTACGGGAACGTTAGGGATGGGGATGTATCTACTTACTGGTCTCCGAGCGGAACGACGGGAAGAATTAGCATTAAACGCTTGAATACGACAGTAAATACTGTACGGGTAATTGAGACTTCTTCTACTAAAGGTGCGGTAACTTCATGGCAACTTGTGAACAATGACACAGGCAGCGTATTGGCATCAGGAAACTCAATTCCAAGTACGATTTCGTTTTCAAATACCAATTTGGATAAAATCAACTTTGTCATCGATTCTGCGACACAGCGACCACAAATTGCAGAGTTTGAGGTGTATTTAGATTAAGTCGGTTGCGCTTGTTCTAAACCTTTTTAGGTGACTCTCGGTAAGAGTTTATTTAACTCAATAAAAAAGCCACGTTGTGTAACGTGGCTTTGTTGCGAGTACGTTAACCCATAAACGGTGTTAGAAGGTGTAACGTGCAGATACGCCTAGTAGGTCAATATCATCAGCTATAACGTAAGTTGCGCCGAAAGAGAATTGTGGTGTAAAGAAATAGTCTGCGCCAATTTCAAAAGCTGTTTCGTCGTCTTCAATGTCGATATAGCGGATAGCACCGCGAAGCTCAAATTGCTCTGACAGCATTGAACGAATACCGGCAGTAATGCCATAGCCATTGTCGTCAGCTTCAGCAGAAGCGAAGCTTGAATCTAGGTCAATATCCACATACTCATACGTCAACTCACCAAAAAAGTCAGTTGTTGTAGTTAAACCATAGCGGTAACCAACCCCTGCAGAGATATAGTCAAGTTCACCGTCAACACCATATTCGTCTTCACTCAACTGACCATAACGACCTGTCAGGTATACATTTTCGTTAAGTGATTTGAAGCCTTGAATTTGAAAACCGGTTGGCTCGAAGTCGCCTGCGTCTTCAATATCTGCTTGTACGTATCCAACTTTAACGAAGTCATATGAAGGCGAAGCTGCGAAAGCATTTAAAGAAAGCGCGCCAAAGATACTGGCGAGAATAGTACGTTTCATTGTTTCTAATATCCTTTTAACAATAATTACTCCCAACCACTTCGGGAGCCTCATCATTATGGGGATGGATTTTAGAAATCAAATGGGCAACACGACTCGATTTTCACTATTCAACACCTTAAGTGGTGTACGTTATTATCAATACAACGGCATTGCCGTACAAGAGCTTAGTTAATTCCTCTTCAGTGTTGTACAGATGAGGATACTTGCAACGCTTAAGCCGCAAGAGGACAAACAAAAAGAAATGATAGGTTCTAGGGTAATTAAGGTCACCGCGTAAGCGCCTATTGCTGCCCCTGTTAGGTGAAAAAAGCCGGTTAGTGCCGCTAAAAAACCTGCGGATTTATCAGAGTAGCCAAGCATGATAGTTACGCTGCAGGGCATTGCGATGCCAATAAAAAAGAAGGTGATATAGGAATAAGTCAAAATACCCACTAACCCTTTTATTGCGAAGGGGGAAATAAGTAACCAAAAAAGCACTGAAAGCACAGCGATAAACAAGCTTGAATACTTGAATTTAAACAATGGTGAAACAGAGGCTAGTCGAATATTGATTATGCTTCCCATCACAAAAGACAGCGTAGCTAGAAGCGAATATATCGAGAACATAGTTTTCGTGAGTCCGAATTGCTGCATTATCATTGACGGCGAGGTGGTAATGAAGCTAAACACAATGCCATAAAGTAGTCCGCTGGCCATACCCACTGAGACGATTTTCATCATTGTGCTTTTAATAAGCGCTAAAGTATCTCTAAAGACGTTCTCTGAGATTGTCGGCGTATACTGTTTGAGGGTGGTGGAAACCGAAAGCAGTAAAAGTAAGGCGAATACTCCCATTACTAGTACAAAATAAAAGATAGATGAAACTCCGAAGGACTCGCCTATTAGTGTACCTACTAGTGGCGCTATTGCTGGCGCGATAGCGAATGCAATGTTGATAAATGAAAGTGAAACATTCAGCTGCTTTTCGCTAAATATCTGACGCGACAGTCCGCGCGATACTGAAACGCCAACCCCACCGCCTAAGCCTTGAATGACTCTTCCTACAAGAAAGGTATTTTCTTCGGTGGCAAGTGCCACCATAAGCGTACCGGCGATGAATACCAAGACTCCGTACAGTAGAAACTTTTGTTTATTTAGGTAGTCGCAGGCGACACCAGACACTAACTGAGAAAGTGAGAACGAGATTAGAAACACGGCCACGCTTTTTTCAATTATTCCCACATAGCTGTCGTATATAGCAGCCAAATCAAAAAAGAAGGGGCTATAAATGCTGGTAGAGAGTTGGCCAAGAATAGACAAAATGGTGAAGGTTACCGTCAGCGAATAAAACGTATGGCGTGACATGGTGTGCTTCATCTACGGGGAACCAAACAATGGGTAAAGAGACAGTGCAGTTAGGCTACAGATTTGGTGTTACAGTTTTAATAAAGACGCTTTTTTTAAGTTTGAGAAAACTGATAACGTGATGATATAAGCGAGTGGTGATTAATAATTCTAGAAAAAATGGTGGCCCCACCCTGACTTGAACAGAGGGCAGCTTTAATAGCATAAAAGAGATAAAACAATAGAGAGAGTTTCTGACTCCCTCGAATATCAGCGAGTTTGTAGTAGCTCAGCCTGCTTCACTACTGAATTCTGAGATTCTACAGCTCTATCAATAACACGGCTGTATACCTTTTTCTTTTTAGACGAGTCGGCGTTGCGGACGAACTCAGACAGGCTGGAGTTGTATTTGGTTGTCTGGCCGTTTTTAAATCTGGCAAACATCATCATTCTCCCATTTGGTTGCCCGATTAATGAGCGGATTGATTGTATCAGGGTAGTAAGCGTCTCGCGAGTAAATTTATGCTTAACATGATTTTCTACAGCCTGAATGTTGGCGTGGTACATGCGAGTGCCCCCATCGTTGTCCTTTAACAGTAGATCTATTTTTATCTGGCCACCAAATTGCTGCTTTAGTTACCAAATAAGGATTGTATGGTGAAACTCGAATTGATTCTTATCAGTTCTGAGCTAAACTTTACTGTAGTAGTATAAAGTGGGATTTTATCCTTATTAA
This sequence comes from Alteromonas sp. G4i13, assembly GCF_054960505.1. Lineage (NCBI taxonomy): Bacteria > Pseudomonadati > Pseudomonadota > Gammaproteobacteria > Alteromonadales > Alteromonadaceae > Alteromonas > Alteromonas sp. G4i13. Next base: position 5,929 of record NZ_JBHNYX010000001.1, read on the forward strand.
ATTTCATCTATCGGAGGTAAATTATGGCAATGGTAAAGAAAAGTATCACAGTAACTGATCAACAAGAACAATGGATGCAAGCTCAACTAGCAACTGGTAATTATGCTAGTGACAGTGAATTATTGCGAGATTTGATCAGGAAAGAGCAAGTACGAGCAGCCGAGATTGAAGCTATTCGTTTGAAGTTAATTGAAGCAGAGCAAAGCGGTTTTGTTGAAAGGTCACCGAGTGAAATGCTAGCTAGCTTTAAAGAAGAAGCACGAAATAATGGGAAACTATAAACTCAGTGCAGCGGCTGAGTCTGATTTAAAGCGTATTTGGTTTCGTGGTCTTGATGAATTTGGCGAAGCGCAAGCTGACGCATATTATTATAGATTTTTAGAACGCTTTGAGCAGTTAGCAAATCAGCCTTACATTGCACCTGCTGTTGATGATATCAGACTAGGCTATCGTCGAGCAGTTTGTGGAGTTGATGGTATCTACTATCGCATTCATGGTGATTATATTGAAATAATGCGGGTGCTAGGAAGGCAAGATGCTCAACTCAACCTGTAATGAGTTTTCAATGAGATAAAAATGAACAATAGTTTGTTATCAGATGGGCTATTAAAAATTGATAACCAGCTTCGGTTGCTCGCTGATGAAAAAGAGTCATTCTTACGACAAATTTTACATTATTAAAGTTTCTACAAGTGGCTTTGGTAGTTACTATCGCTTGAAGCTAGGAAAAATGGTGGCCCCACCCTGACTTGAACAGGGGACCTGCCGATTATGAGTCGGATGCTCTAACCAACTGAGCTATGGGGCCATTTTGAGATGTGCTGTGCAGTTTTTTATTGCAATTTGCTATGCATAACAACCACGAGCGAGCGCAAGTATAAGCAGTTTTATTTGCCTTGTCACGCCTCGCTGGTGGCTTTGTGATTTGTTTGCTTTATTTTTGTTCACTAAGCTGTAGTTTATGTGCCTTGTTTGGCAATTTTACACGTCGCCACCCAAGAGCTAATGCCAAGCCTAACATGCTAAACAGAGTCGTAGAACCGCCTCCACCAGAGCTATTTGAATTAGTATCCGTTGGCAGGCTCACTACACTTTCGTTTACGGTAACAGTAACGGTGTCGCTGGTGCTAACTCCAAACTCATCTGTTGCAGTTAACGAAAAGGTTAAATTGCTTTGAGATGATGGGGCGGTAAAAGACATGGTTAATGTATCTGCATTTCTGATGGTAACCGTGTCGCCGGCGGTTTGCGTCCATTCTACGCTTGTTAACGCGCCTTCTGGGTCTTGGGCGCTTCCCATTAACTCAACGCTGGCTCTTACATCGGTTTCAACATCTGTTCCTGCGTTTACCACAGGGGCTTGATTGCTCTCATCGTCTTTTATCGTAATCAGCGTTTCTACCACACCACCTAGAAGATTGGTGTCTTGTGCAGCAAGCACTAAACGAAATTGTTCGTTGTCTTCTTCGGTACTATCGTTAATAAGAGCAATATTGACGGTCTTCGAATTAGTTTCGCCGTCGCTCCAAGTTAGCGTGCCGCTTTGGCTGACAAAGTCTTCATCGCTCACTGCTGTACCGCTTTCCAGTGAATAATTCACACTTACTTCGCCTTCACTTCCGCCTTGGCGAACAATGTTTAACGCAAGTTCAGAGTCAGTCTCTAAAACAGCGCGTTCGCCAGTGCTTAATTCAATTTTTCCTTGCTGTGCAGTACCGTTAATGGTGACTCGAGTATAACCGCTACCAGAGGTGATGCCTCCTCCTTGTGGGTTAAATAACCTTACGAAAAATACTTCATTGCTTTCAGTATTTTCATTAGCGCTGATGCTTAACGTGATGTTTTTAGCCTGTGTTTCAGATGCACCCCAACTGAGTTCTCCAGGCGCTAACATTACATCACTGCTGGTGGCTGAACCCGCTATTACTTCATACGCAACTGTCATAGCCCCGGTACCTGTCTTATTAACAGGAAGGCTTAAGGTTGTATCAGCATCCGTTTCATAATTAGCCTGAGAGAAGCCCGCAACTGTTGTTGCGCTTAACGTATTGTCTTTTAATACAAACAAACCGCGCTGAATATCACTAACCAAAATATTACCGCTAGGTAGAAACGGGTATACGCCCCACGCACCATTAAAGTTGGTGCTGTTAAAAGCAGGGTAGGTGTCGAAAAAGCCTGCTTCTACAGGCGCGGTAGGATCTGAAATGTCTAGTACCGTTAAGCCACGCTCATAGTTAGACATATAGTAGCGGTTACCTCTTACGTAGCCATTGTGATCGATAGTGCCGTTGTCACTGGTCCAAATGCTGGCAAGCACAGGTGTTGTGAGTGATGAAATATCAAAAATCATAACCCGGGTATTTAAGCTGAAGTTTCGCTCGTCCAACTCATCGTGTACAAAGGCGTACTGCTTGTCTTCACTAAACCAACCGCTATGGGTGTAGGCAACCTCGTTATAACTAATACTACTTAGTTCAGAGGTACTATTTGTGTTCGTGTGATCCCAAAGGCGCATTGCATCTTCATTGAAGTCAAGCATAACCGTACATCCATCAGCCGTAGCATTCACACAGTCAGTTTGCGCTCTTGCGTCGGTAACGCGCATAGATGACGCATCATGCGTATAGTCGGCACGTGTGAGACCGCTAGGTATGTAAGACGCGGTTGGTGTTTGAGGTGAGGTTAGCGTATATGAACGAAAGGCTCCGCCGTTACTATCCTGGCCAACCAAATGCAACTGAGGCGCAGCGTCATTTAACGGTGTGTTTAGCGTGTAATCTACGTTAGAGATGTAGATATTGTGTGCACGGTTATCGTCGTTAATCCGCTTCGTTAAGCTAATACCATTAGGGAGGTCGTTAAGGTCAATGATGGTAAAACCTTCTGTTACGCTATCGGCACTGGCATAGGCATACGCTTTAAAACGCCCCGCAGCGCTATCGAAATACTGATAGACCTTAATGTCGCGCCATGTCGTACTTTGACCGGTAATTTCACCCACTACTACCGGCGCTGTTGGCTCGGTTACATCTACAACGGCAATGCTGGCCTGCATGCCAACAATGGCATATTCTCTACGGTTGTTTAAATCGACGTGCCCCCAAATATCGTTGGTACTATTTGATACCGACGACAATACGTTAACAGGTACGTTAGAGAGTAGATCGATATTGCTGCATGGGAAGTCGGCAGCCGTTCCATCTGTGCAAGCTTCATTTGCACTGACTTCGGAACTAAGAACCATGTGCGATGATGCCTGTGTTTGAAGGGAAGACGCGGCTTTTCCGTCAGTTATACTGTCGAACCCTTTTTCATAAAGGGCTTCTGATAAATAGATAGGCACATTAACTAGTGTAGTTTTGTGCAAGGCAGGCTTCTGTGCCTGGTAATGATCTTCACGAGAAAAGCCTCCTAATACGGGTAAAAGACTGTCGTTTAGAACTTGTGCATGCTGAGCGTTGTCGAAATAATATTGGCCTTCAGCAACGAGAATTTTGTCGCCTTTATTGGCCTGTCGCGCGGCATAGCTCAACGTTTTACAGGGCCTGAAACGGTTGTCACACTTGCCCGCGTCCACGCCGTCTTCGGCAACAAAACGCGCTTTGTCATGGTCTGTGTGTGCTTGTGCACCTTGACTCACAAATGCTAAAAGCAGCACTATTAGCGTTAATGGGAATGCATTCATCTTGTCGTCCGCGCAAGTGTGTAATTAGAAAAAGGTAGTTTGTATAAAAAACTACCAGATATCCAAAGGAAGTACATACGTAAATGAAAATGCTTTTTCGCATGAGTGTCATGCCTTCGTTACTCTTTGCGGCGCTAGTGTCGTTAACCGGCTGTGATGTCATTGACCTCAAAGGAAGAGAGCCTGGTGAAATTCCGTTTAAGTTGGTGGGAGTCGATACGGGGGCATGTCCAATGATCATGAGTATTGGACAACAGCGATGGAATATAGACTACTTCGGTTTTTACCTTAGCAAGCCAGAAGTGCGCATTGATGGTAAGTGGCAGCGAGTTAAGTTTAAACAAACCCAATGGCAGACGCCGAATATAGCATTGCTAAAGTTTCACAATAAGTGCAACAACCCTGATGATGCCAATAGCAAAATTGTATTAGATGTATCGGAAGAGCTTTTAAAGCTGTCCACAAACTTGCGCTTCACTATGGGTCTTCCCTTCGACGATAATCACGCTAACCCGCTTACACAGCCTTCGCCACTGAATGACAGTACAATGTTTTGGAGCTGGCAAAACGGTCATAAGTTTTTGCGACTGGATGTGTCTAAAGGCTCAGAGGAAACACGCAAATGGTCTTATCATTTAGGTAGCGTGGGGTGCGATTCTGAATCAGCAGTCAGGCCACCTGAAAAATCGTGTGCTTTCACAAACCGGGTGGAGTTTATTCTGCCGATGACCCAGCTCGACACTGATTTAGATTTGGAAGTATCAGTGTCTAACATTGTCGCGCAAGTTGATATAAACGAAGCGCCAAGTTGTATGTTCGAGTCTCCTGAAACTGAGCCCTGTAAAAAGCTTATTCAGAATTTAGTGCACAGGCCTTGGATTAAGTGGCAGTAGCGGCACTTTTAATTTGCACTAGAAGGCGAGCTCTGCTCGCTTTCAAGGCGGCAATTATCGCTCTTGTTGTAATGATTTTAGGAGCGTGCAGTAAATCGCCCACGCCTTACACTTGGAATTTGCCTCACAATATTCCACCGCCTCCCGTTCCCGCAGACAATCCTGTGACCGAAGAAAGCGTAATTTTGGGAGAGAAGCTTTTCTTTGATAAGGGCTTAAGTGCTAACAACACGGTTTCATGCAGCAGCTGCCATGAACCAGAGCATGCTTTCTCTGAACCTAAGACGGTTTCAGTAGGCGCGAATGGAGACGCGCTAAACCGTAACGCATTAGCGCTAGTAAACGTGGCTTACAATGCATCCTTCACTTGGGCGCATAACAACTTAGAAAGTATAGAAAAACAGCTGATGATCCCGCTTTTCAACGAACATCCGGTGGAAATGGGCGTAACGGGAAATGAAAAGCGTATATTAAAGCGCTTTGAGGGCAGCGAATATCGAGCGCTGTTTGAAGCGGCTTATGGTGATGACACACCCAATTTAAATAATATCGTAAAGGCGCTCGCTAGCTACGTAAGAAGCTTAGTGTCGTTTAATAGTGCTTTTGATAACTATGCTTACGCTCAAGATGACGATGCACTAACCGCCCAGCAGCTTGAAGGTTTGAATCTGTTTTTTTCAGAACGCACTGAGTGCTTTCACTGCCACGGAGGTCTGAACTTCACTCAATCGTCGAAGCATAGTTTTCAACCTTTTGCGGCTCAGCCTTTCCACAACACTGGCCTGTATAACGAAGATGGTAAGGGCAGTTATCCGGAATCGGACATGGGACTTTACAGCGTTACCCACAATAAACAAGACATGGGGAAGTTTAGAGCACCTACTTTGCGCAATATTGCCCTTACTGCGCCTTACATGCATGATGGCAGCATTGCCACCCTTGATGAAGTCATTGAGTTTTATGCTCGTGGGGGAAATCTGGCTGAAAGCCCTAACCCTTACCGCAGTCCGTTCATAAAAGGCTTTGCGATTTCTGAAGATGAAAAGGCGGCGTTGGTTGCATTTTTGCGCAGTTTAACCGACGAGCAATTTGTAAAAACACACACTACACGCAAAAATTAGCGATTTATTGCTCATTTTGTGTAATTTATGTTTATACTTTGCACACATATATCAACCAAATGCTTATGTGCTGATTGTTAACATCGTGATAAACTCAATCACTTACATTCTTTGTTAATAACTATAAAGCAGGTGAGCGGTCGCGGAGATGAGAATGACTGAAAAACCCTTCATTACAAGTGGTCGAAATACCATCATTCATAAAATAAGAAAATTAGATCTATTGGTGATCAATGGTGATGAACATCCGCCAATTCTTGTTACTTATAAAGGTATTAAGCAGTACGAAGGCAAAGTGCCTGAAAACAAGCGCGATGCCAAGATGATGGACATGGAACTAGTAGATGTAACTACTAGCGATGTGTTTGGCGACGAAAAAACATTATTGTTCGTACAAACCCTAAATGGGAAAGAGTATAAAATCGATTACTCTAAAATTGGGACGAGCATGTTTATTAAGATTCACCAAGACAGTATTTTCTAAAACTCACCTTACCCCATATTGGGGTAGATGTGTTTTTAATTAATGGGGTTAGGCAATCTGGCCCCAGTTATCTGCCTTGAGTGAATTGAACCCTCCAATTACCCTTCCTTTTCCTTTAAGCTGTACGTAACGCTTTTTGAAAATGTTAAACTGGCAGATGTCCACTGGCGTGACTTCCGATGCATTTACGCCACTTACAACACCTGCAGTCTCCAACCCCTCAGCAATTAACTCTGAACAGAACCAGCTATTAAAGTCTTCTTGATTGTAGCTTATGCTGCCGAACAGGGGATGTTCATCAATCGCGTCCACTGCTGAGCCGAATAGCTGTAGCACGTCGTAAGGTTTCCCGTCTTGTTCAAACATGAAGTTAAAGAAGTCTCGCTTATTTTGCTCAAAGATACTTCTTGACGCGCTAGACAAGGGCAGCCACCAAATATCACCGTCATAAGATGCTACACGCTCGCTTAGTCTATTGGTCATTACCCCTCGCTTTCCTTTATACGATGTAGCTTCCATGACTTGATTAAAATATCGATTAGAATCTTCATCGCGCATCTTCGTTTGCATAACTATTGCCACATGCGTTACCGCAGAGCGTGTAGTGAGTTTGGTCCAACGAGAAAATAGGCTATTGCCACCAAATGCGATGATGTCACCAGGCTGCATATGCTCTCTAATAAGGTGGTACTGTTGCTGCTCTAACATGGCTCTTCCTTGAATACGTGTTAAGAAATTAGATTATTGTCTGCACCGCTAGGCGGGCAAGAGTATTTGCTTATGATTTTCCACTTTGCAATGTATGCATTTATAAGAATGTTGCAAAGTGTGTGTTAAGTACGACTAATAACAGTTTAGACCGATTATTAAACCTTAGCTTTTGTGTACTTGTCGCAACGACTCAAATAGCGGTGCTTCAACGTTTTTATAGCGTGAATTTTACAAAGTTTCACTAATTTAATGGTGCGGGGACAAAAGAGGTAGTCACCGCGTTGCCGAATATTATCAGAGGAACTTGTTATGTTTATGTCACGCCGTGTTACCCAACTTGCTTTACTAGGAATAACCTTGTCGCTTACTGCAACAGTAGCGAATGCCGCCCCGTATCCCAAGCATGTAGAAAAAAACTTAATTGCAGTGTGTGAAGCGGTAAAAAGCGATAGCCGTTTGCGATTGCATCGCGCCGTGAAAGCGACGGGTTTTAAAATGCGATATATCCATGAAGGATTAGTGTGCAACGGGCAAGACATGCTTACTTTTGCACTTACTCATAATGCATCTAAAAACGCACAACTGATTGCTCGTCGCATTAATGCTAGCCCTAGTGTACTAACAGCAAAACGCTAATGAAGAGTTTTCTACCCTGGCGATTGGGCTATGCAGCTTATAGCCCCTTTTTCGCTTATTTTTACTTTTCGCTGTCTACATCCCATCACTTATTAAGACTGGGATAGATAACACTGACAGCTATTACTGCTTGCACTTGCAAGGGATCGCAGATGATCGCACTGGTTTTTTTACACTCTGTTTCTATGCAAAACTCACTTTGCGAAATGCTAGAAAAGCTAGACGTATTCAGTCACGTTTATGGCGCGCAATCTGTAGGCCATTGTCTTGCGTTAGCAGAGAAATATCCTCAGTCCATCGGTTTCTATTCAGTCTCACAGTCAAGTCGAAACCTTGCATCAAGGTATTGGCTTGCAGTAGGAAATAAAGACGAAGAAGCGCTGTTAGCCTTTTCTCACAACGCGTCAGGATTTGTTAAATCACCACTTGAAGAATCCCAAGTATTAAACGCTATTGAGCATGTCAAAACCAAGTACCATTTTTATGAACGGGACTTTCAATTCAATATGCTGGTAAAGGGACTTTGTGAACAATATGGGGTGTCTGAACCTGCGCTTTTAGCTACATTGCGCCAGCAATTGAACAAAAGTGTTCAGCCAAATGTTGTAGGGATACGCGCTGAAAACGGGTGGTGTTGTTTAAATCCAGCAGAGATTAAATGGATTGAAGCTGCAGGTGACTACATGTGTGTTCAAACGCTATCAGAAAGCTACGTTGTCCGCACAACCTTGTGTGAATTACTTAAGCGTTTGGGAGAGCAGAATTTTAAACGCTGTAACCGCTCTGTGGCGGTCAACGCAAAACATATCGCGCACCTGGAGCAAAAACTCAATCAGCAGCGAGTTGTCATGCAAGGTGGCGAAGCGTTCAAGATTACTCACAAGTATTACTACCAGTTTTGGCTGACAGACTGAACGTCAAAGCGCATTTCAGTGCAACATTCTACTATACGACCATGGTACTGCTGGTGGTCTAACTCGCTTATCGTTACACTTACTTACTGAATTTTGGGAATAAGTACTAGGACCTGCAAGGCCTAATAAGGAGCGATAGTGCGAGATGTAAGAAACATGATAGTGGGCGCAGTTTTAGTGTTTGCTGCTTATTATCTTGGGCTAGTTGTCGTTAGTGTGAGTACCCTTCCTATACCAGGGCCATTAATGGGCTTATTCCTTTTACTCGCGATGCTTTTTCTTTTTCCTCAGCTTGAGGTTCACACGGCGCGCTTTGTTACTTTTCCCTTGAAGCATATGTCCTTACTGTTTATTCCAGCCGTACTTGGCGTATCTATTTATTGGGCTGACATTCAGTCCAATGCACTTGCCATTGCTATCGCGATTATTGTAACGACCTCGATAAGTTTAGGGATAACCGCTTGGTTTTCACAGCAATTGTTTAATAGCAAAAGCGGCAGCGGCTCAGATGTGGCAAGCAAGGGTGGAAAGCAAGAATGAAGGAGGCTCTACATCAAGCATTTAGCTTAACGGGGTTATTGTGGCTTAGCGTTTCAATAATTGGCTACATTATTGCTCTTTGGGTGAACAAAAAATGCAAAGGTCACCCGCTAGCGCATCCCATTGTCGTTACCGCGCTGATTGTGTCAGCTGGCCTTTATTTAACTGAAACAGGGGTTACTGAGTATCAACAGGCGGCTTCTTTGTTGCATTGGTTGCTAGGGCCTATCACTGTGGCATTAGCATTACCCATTTACAGACAATGGCAAAAGCTAAAGCACTACGGCTGGCGGTTAATGGCGAGTATTGCTTTTGGTGGCATACTCGCGCCTTTCACCGCGTGGCTTACTTTGTTTGCACTTGATGCACCGCGTGCAATACAAATTACCATGTTAGCTAAATCAATCACCACGCCCCTTGCTATGGAGTCGAGTGCGCAGGTTGGCGGCATTCCCGCATTGGCTGCCGTTTTTGTCATTGTGACGGGTGTAGTTGGAGCCATTGTGGCTACTGGTGTGTTTGCGGTCCTCAATGTACAAAATCGTCAGGCGCAAGGTATTGCTATGGGCACGGTGGCCCACGCAATTGGTACAGCCAAAGCTATTCAAATGGGGGAAGACGTGGCGGCGATGGCGACTCTAGGCCTTTGTGTAAATGGTATATTTACTGCGTTGGCACTACCTGTCATTTTTGGTTTCTTTGTTTGAGAGCTTTTTTCGTAACTTGGCGTTCTATCTATTAGTTGTGATTTAGCCTGACCAGACCTGCAATCACCCGCCTTGACTAAAAGGTGCACAAGCTGCTGGAAAAACGCGTAGCAAAGAATCAACGCGCGCTGATGTTTGTGAGTAAAAACGTGCTGGCAATATTCCCCAAAAGTGCTATTTCTTAGTGAGGTGTTTCGTATCACTATATACATGGTATCTATTCAAACAAAAAGTAACCGGGTTACAGCAAAGTGTAAGTTAACTCAAATCGTTACTTCAGTTCACAGTAGTTGTGCCGATACAATTGAAATTGCTAGAAAATACCGGCGGTAGCTGGTTTCAAGAGCTAGGTGGTAAAAGAACTTAATGTTTTCTGTACTCGTATGTGACGACTCGTTAGTTGCGCGCAAGCAAGTGGCTAAATGCCTTCCTCAAGATTGGGAAGTGGCCGTACATTTTGCGAAGAATGGTCAAGATGCTCTATCGGCTCTCGCTGAAGGAAAGGGCGATCTTCTATTGCTCGACCTCAATATGCCCGTTTTAGATGGGTACGGCACATTAGAAGCAATTCAGAAACAAGGTCTTAAAACCAAAGTTATTGTTGTGTCTGGTGATATTCAGCCTGAAGCTCACGAAAGAGTAACATCGCTTGGCGCTTTGGACTTTATTCGAAAGCCGGTGGATCCTAAGAAGCTGGCCGAGGTACTAGATAAATTCAACATTCTTCATGTTGAAGAGGAAGAGCCGGAAGAAGTTTCACCGTTAGACCCTGAAATCCGCGATTGTTACCAAGAAATCACTAACATAGCCATGGGGCAAGCGGGGGATCATTTAGCCCGCACCATGAACGTGTTTGTTGAACTGCCTATTCCCAACGTTAATTTAATTGAAGTGTCTGAACTTCACATGATGCTTTCTGATATTGAGAGCCATGAGCAAGTTACCGCTGTATGCCAAGGCTTCTTAGGGCCAGGAGTTAGTGGTGAGGCGTTGTGTATTTTGAGCGACTCAAGCTTTGACGACGTGGCTAAAATACTCAATGTAGAAGGCGAAGTTGATGATCAGCTTCAGTTAGAGCTGCTTATGGATGCTGCGAGTATTTTGATTGGAACCTGTTTAACAGGACTGGCCCATCAAATGGACATTAACTTCAGCCAAGGCCATCCTATCGTACTTGGTCAACATCGTGCTATCACTGAAATTATTAGCATGAATCAAATAAAGTGGAAGCGAACGTTGGCGATAGAGCTTAGCTATGGCTTGGAAGGCTACAATGTTCAGTGTGATTTGATTTTGTTGTTCACGGAAGAGTCTATGAAAATGATGAATTCTAAACTCGCCCACTTGTTGGAGGATTTTTAATGAGCCAGCATTTAGATGAGTTACAAGAATTTCACTGGATGATGGACATGCTACAAACGGTAGACGTTGGCATTGTCGTACTAGACCGCAACTTCACAGTGCAAGTGTGGAACGGTTTTATGGAAAGTCACAGTGGGCTTTTGCCGAGTGAAGTAAGAGACAAAACGTTATTTTCGTTATTTCCCGCAATCAAACAAGACTGGTTTATTAAGAAAGCTAAGCCCGTTTTCGACCTAAAAACCCGTGCCTTTATGACATGGGAACAACGCCCTTATTTGTTCAAGTTTCCAAACTACCGGCCGATTACAGGTAGTGAGTCATTCATGTACCAAAACATCACACTTTCTCCTCTTACTTCTGCGACGGGTAAGGTGGATTTTATCAGTATGATGATTTACGACATGACTGATGTAGCGGTAGGTAAAAAGCAGCTAGAAGCGCTACAAGTAACGGTGTCTGAAGCGCAAGAAGCAAGCTCACAATCAGATAGAGCAAAGAAAACCTTCTTATAACCGCTACGTGTAACCCGTGAGAGTATATTGTTTATCTTGCGGTTCTATCTACATCAAGTTTTTACTCGCACTGAGCATAGAACAGCAGCACAGAGTGCGATGGGAGTACGTATGCAATCAAGTTCGTCTTCATTTTCAAGCTACCTTCCTCGCACCGTAATACGCGGGCTTGCAGTTATTGGTGGTGCTTTCATTCTAGCAGCCTGCGGTGGTGGCGGAGGCGGAGATGGTGACTCTAGTGGTGGGGGATCTGGTAATGGCAACTTAGTTGTTAATGCAGGCGCTAACGCTACCGTAACGGAAGGCGTGACCTATTCACTAAGTGCACAAGTGAGTGGTGGTGATGGCACGTACACGTACAACTGGAGCGCTTCTCCATCGCTGACCATTACACATGAAGACACCAGCGCTTCTGCAGCGAGTTTCGTCGCGCCGTTAGTTAATAGCGCCACTGAATACACGCTTACCGTCTCGGTAAACGATCAAAGCGGTAATACGGCTAGTGACTTCACGGTAATTACTGTTGCGCCGGTAAACATAGCGCCGGAAGCAAGTATTGATGTGCCTGCGTGGGAAGGCCTTCCAGCAAATACTTTCCCAGGCGGTGTTGAAATTATTTTTGATGGCACGGGAAGCAGCGATACTGACTCATCTACGTCCGATGGCGAAATTGCCGATTATGTTTGGTCTCAAACCAGCGGCACTAACGTTATTACGGGGGTGGAAACGAACCTTTCTACCTTAACAATTACTACGCCTATCGCTAACGAGTCTCAGGAACTCACTTTTCAACTTGAAGTAACTGATAGCGAAGGTGCAACCGACGTAGACACAGTGACAATCTCAGTGCAGTCTGAAACCGAGACACTGCCTGTGGTTGATGCAGGCTTCTCGCAAGGCGTTTTCAGTGGTGAGGTGGTTATTTTGGATGGTGAAGCAAGCACCAGTATTCCCAGTGCTTTACCGCTTACTTATTCTTGGGAGCGCAGTAACAACGTTACATCTAACAATGGGGCAAACACGGGAGTGGCAGCTCGCCCAGTAGATGACAACGATGCACTATCTACGTTTGCTATTGCCCCTTCCGTATCCACCGCGACTGTGGTGGCCTATACACTTACTGTAACAGACGCTAACAACAACAGTGTTGAAGACACCATTAACGTTAGAATACGCCCCATGCCGACGCCGCTATTGAACGACACGGGATTTTTGCAGCAAGCCACCAATAATGCGTTAACAGAGGCGCAGCAAAATGATTTTCCTGGCCAAGACGGACAACGCGGAGCTGATATTATTGAACAGAACGGCTTAATTGAAAAAGCTGGGCGTGGTAAAGCCGGCTTCGACTTTACCCGTTTAAATGCCAATGGCGACGAACAAGACGCCAGCGCAGATACGTGGTCGTGCGTTCGTGACAATGTCACCGGATTGGTGTGGGAAGTTAAAACTGACGATGGAGCATTTCAAGATAAAGACTACACCTATTCTTGGTACAGCGAAGAGGTAAATGGCGGTTTTGAGGGCGACCAGACAGGCGCGAATGCAACGTGCTTATTAACCAGCTGTAATACCTCTGCATATGTACAGGCGGTTAACGCACAAGGGCTGTGTGGTTTTTACGACTGGCGGCTACCTACTCACCATGAACTCTTTTCGTTAATGCATTTAGGCATTGCCGACGACGTGGCCATTGATGAAGATTACTTCCCTAACACCGGTGCAGTCTCTACCGAGCCCCTATGGTATTGGACCTCAGTGCCAAGTGCTGATGGGGTAAACAGTGATGATGCACAAAATGCATGGGCATTGGATTTCGATTCAGGTGTCGATAACTTTCTTAATAAGTCATCAGCGGCGCGTGTTCGTCTTGTAAGAGCAGGGAGATAGTCATGAGCAATAAAGTTAATAAATCCGCTCAACGCGTACTGAAAAGCGCAGTGCTAACTACACTCAAAATGGTTGCGGCCTCGACGTTGCTTGCTAGTGCATCGCTTTCAGCTTTCGCCCAAGAGTGCTTGTCTGATGGACTAGAAACCACGCCCAACGATAATTTTGAAGCAGTGACTACCAGTACTTTGTTGGATACCACCACAGATTTAGTATGGAGACGATGTTCCGAAGGGCAAACTTGGGACGGCTCAACTTGCAGTGGTGAAGCGGTGAAGTATACGTGGCAGCAGGCGCTACAACTTGCGCAGCAGGCGAGTAACGAAGACCTGCTAGGATGGCGCTTGCCCAACGTTAAAGAGTTGGCCACCTTAACGGAACGCGACTGCGTACGCCCGGCGATTAATAGCTCCCTTTTCCCAGCTACGCCTCCGGATGATTTTTGGACTTCTACCCCTTCGGCAGATGATCCAGACAGAGCCTGGGTTGTTGCGTTCTTTAATGCGAGCCATTCGATTAAAGAGAAAGACCGTTTCATTTACGTTCGACTGGTGCGCACCTACACCAACGAATAGGTGTAGATAAAGATCTACACCGCTTCGTATTAGTCTTTCGTCTAGTATCTGACCCTTAGACTTTTTATCAACAAAGCACGCTCTATAATGCGTGCTTTGTTTTTTTGGTTTGAACGTCAATTTTAAAGAAAATCGACACTCTTGCTTAGAGCCTGTTGACCTTTGGTGAATAACAAAAGTCTACAGGCCCTAGTATCAACCTGCGTTTTGAGTAGATTGATAATATCGACATGTTCAACCTGATTTTTAGCACGTTAGACTCATGATGGCTTTTTATTTCCCAGTAAGCTAGCCACAATGTTGGTATGAAAATGATATCGAGCCTTAAGGCTGCCCTTTTTACAATTTGTTTATTCGCTGGACTTAGCACATCGGCGCAGGCTGAATATACCTGTAATATCGATTTTGCTTACGGTATTGCCGTTAATAACGAACAGCTTCGCGTAATGGATAAAACCCGCACCGTAGTTCAGATTAATGACCAAAACCAGCTTTTTGTAGGTGGACGTTGGCAAACCTTGAATGAGCAAGAACGGCAGTGGCTAGAAGAGTATTCTTCAGGGTTACACTATGTAGTACCAAAAATGATTATTTTGGCCACCGAAGGTGTAGATTTAGCTATTGATACCATTGAGCATGTTTATCTAGGCTTAGTAGGCAGTGATCACGACAGCTATGAGCGTTTGAATGCTGCTATGAAGCGTGTTCAAAACCGCGTGAAAGATAAATTCAGGCATGCCAGTAATCATTATTTTATTGGCCCAGGATCACTGGAAAGCGTTGATGAATTCGTGGATAGTGAAATTGAAGCGCAGCTTGAGGAAGCAATTTCTACCTCAGTAGGCGGTATATTATCGGCAATCAGCGGCATTAACACCGGAAGTGGCGAAGTAAATCAAGAGAAAGTAGCGGAAATTACTCGTCAGCTTAATAACGTGGGCGAGCATCTTGATGTGGGTGATAAAGCTACGACATTGCGTAAAAAGGCAGAGTGGTTTTGTGAAAAGCTCAAACGCTTAGACGTAGCGGAAGAGAACCTTCGAGCAAGTGTGCCTGCATTCAAGCCTTACAATATCATTACGCGACATGATAAGAGTGAAAACTAGTTGAAATAAGTATTACGTGTACTAATTCTGGTTAAAGACTGAAAAGCCTGCGTGAGCAGGCTTTTTTGATCTAGCTTTTTGGTTGGCTCTAATGGGCAAGATTATACGAAGCACGACAGCAGAGAGTTGAGATATCTACGTCCTTTAGCAGTTACCTGCCAGTGGCTATCTGAAATAGAAAGCAGCCCTTGGTGATGAGCATCAGACAGTGCGCGTTTAACGTCATCCGTTAACTCAGTACCTGTGAAGTCACTAAAATCACTCATCGGGCAAGGCTCAACTAAACGAAACCTATTCATAAAAAACTCAAACGGTAGGTCGTCTGCACTAACCAGCGTTTGCGTATCTAAATACGGGCGGCTCATTTCCATATAGCCTCTTGGATGCTTCACTTTAACGGTACGATGAATTGTGCCGTTAGCGGCATCGGTAATCTTCCCGTGGGCACCACAGCCAATGCCTAAGTAGTCGCCAAAACGCCAGTAATTCAGGTTATGGCGGCATTGGTGCCCGGCTTTGGCGTAGCCTGAAATTTCGTACTGGTGATAGCCTGCACGCTCTAAGAGGCTGTGGCCTTTTTCCTGTATTTCCCACAGGATGTCGTCGTCTGGCAGTTCTGGCGGCTTTGAATAGAAAGGCGTGTTTGGCTCGATGGTAAGCTGGTACCACGACAAGTGGTAAGGCGTGAGCTCAATGCCTTGCTTCAAATCTGCCATAGCATTCTCTACGCTTTGTTCAGGTAGACCATGCATGAGATCTAAATTAAACGTAGGTAGCCCCGCGCTGTGTGCTTGTTTTACCGCATTTTCAGCTTGGCTTTCGTTGTGAATACGGCCTAGCACTTTTAAATGCTTCGGCTGAAAGCTTTGAATGCCCACCGATATTCGGTTTACGCCTGCCTGATAAAAGCCCGCAAACTTACCTGCCTCGACGGTGCCTGGGTTGGCTTCCATGGTTATTTCAGCAGTGTCGCTTAAGTTAACCCGCTGTTTGACGCCGTTTAAGATGTCAGCCATGGCCTCGCTTGAAAACAAACTGGGCGTGCCACCGCCTATAAAGATTGTCTCGACAGGGCGGTCGCCAATGCGTTTGGCATCAATGGCTAAATCGTCCAGCAGGTGCGCCACATATTCTTTCTCGGGTAAATCAGACTTAAGCCCGTGAGAGTTAAAGTCACAGTACGGACACTTTTGAACACACCAAGGAATGTGGATATAAAGGCTAAGCGGAGGATTACGCAAAAGTCGCTCTCATATTATCAAGCAAAATCGCTAAGGCGTTGCCGCGATGGCTAATACGGTTTTTTTCGGCTTTCTCCAATTCTGCCGCAGTGCAGCCATGAGTTGGCACGTGAAATACCGGGTCGTAACCAAAACCGTCGTTACCAGAGCGAGCAGTTAAAATTTCGCCTTGCCATTTACCTTGGCTAACTAATGGTACTGGGTCGTCAGCATGGCGCATAAACACTAATGTACAGAAGAAATGCGCTTTACGCTGGGTTTCGCCATCTAGGGCAGCTAATAGCTTGTCAATATTGGTGTCATCAGTTGCATCAGCGCCAGCATAGCGGGCTGAATAGATACCGGGTGCACCGTCAAGGGCGTCGACTACTAAACCTGAGTCGTCAGCAATAGCAGGGAGGCCTGTTACTTGTGCCGCATGACGCGCTTTAATAATGGCATTTTCAACGAATGTTGTACCTGTTTCAGGCACATCAGATACACCTAATTCTTTTTGCGCCACAACGTCTACGCCGTAATCTGCAAATAAGGATGCAAACTCTCGCACCTTGCCTTGATTACCTGTGGCTAAAACAATTTTTTCTGGGAATTTCATTGTGCCAGACTCCTCGTTTTTTCTTTGCTCCTGAAATAAGCTCAAACACATTCATCGGGTTACTTTAGGTTATTCAGGACGAACGTTGGGAGTGGTTTGAGCAAACCCTCTGCCGCAGGGATGCGGCAGCGGAGCGCACATGGATGTGTTTACCGCGTGTTTGCGAAAGCCACTCCCAACCTTCGGCCGTCGCATCGCTCACCCTCTACGTGCTCAAGTTTTACTTTTTCTTTTTAGGCTTAGCTTTTGCCTTGGCTTTGTCTTTGGCCTTTACTTTTTTCTTTTTCGGGCCAATTTTAGGCGTTTTGTTTTTAGGGCGTAGCTCGTCAATAACGCGAGCTTTAAGTGGTTCGCCCATGTAACGTGCGGTTTTGGCTACCATGTCAAAATCGTGGGCCTCAACCAAAGATATTGCAGTACCTTTGGCGCCAGCGCGGCCGGTTCTGCCAATGCGGTGAACATAAACGTCGGCTTTGCGCGGCATGTCGAAGTTAATAACATGGCTCACGTTAGGCACATCAATACCGCGGGCAGCAACATCCGTTGCCAGCAAGATAGGTACTTCACCACTTTTGAAACGGGCTAGCGCTGCAATACGTTTGTCTTGTGGCATTTCACCCTGTAGCCAGCACACTGGGATATCTTTCGAGGCTAAGAAGTCCTTAAGCATTTGCAGGCGTTCGCGGGTTTTCACAAACACAACCGCTGACGTCGTTGTTTCTTGCTTCAAAATATTCACCAGCAATGCTTGCTTGTGATTCATGTCGTCAGCAAGGTGATACCACTGATGAATTTTGTTCTTCTCTTTACGCGATGGGTTCGCTTCAATCACTTCAGGATTGTTGAGAATGTCATGAGCGAAAGTCTTAACGCCTTTGCCTTCAAGCGTGGCAGAGAACAATAGGTTTTGCTTGCGCCAGCGCGCTTCGGCAGCAATTTGGTTAACTACCGTTGAGAAACCCATATCCAACATGCGGTCAGCTTCATCAAGGATCAAACACTCGATATCACGGCAATCTGCGGCTTCTTTTTCGATATGCTCAAGCAAACGACCTGGCGTGGCCACAAGAATATCGAGATTCTTGCTTAAGGTTTCTTTATCGGTACCGTAGTTAATACCACCGGTTATTACCCCGCACACAATTTGTGTATGCTTTGTTATGGCTAGGGCTTGTTCATAAACCTGTAGCGCTAACTCGCGGGTAGGCGTTAGGATCAAAATACGTGTAGCACCAGGCTGTCTGCGCGGATAATCAAGTAAAAACTGGCATGCAGGCAATAAGAAAGCGGCTGTTTTACCAGTACCTGTAGGAGCAGAGGCCAAGATATCTCGTCCATCCAACGCATGCGGGATAACCAGTTCTTGAATGCTAGTTGGGGTTTCAAACCCCATATCGGCAGCTGCGTGACACAGTGCTTCGTCTAATTCGAGTTCTTCGAAAGTCATAGTATAAAAAACGCTCTAAATGAATGGGGCGTATTGTAGCATTGCTATACCAAAACATTGAGAAAAACTGGCGTTAAATTCGCACACCGTAGGTAAATACACATTCTGACGCTAACGGGTTGGTACTGTTGGCGTTAAGTAAGTGCAAGTGCGTTAAATCGAGCTTACTCACTTTATCCTCACTTTCAACCCGTGAAATTTCGAAGTAGTAGTTGGCGTACGGTGAATTTGGTTCTTGAAGCTCTAGGTAAGGAAACTGGCGATACTTCCATTTACCCTTTACGTCTTCTGAAGATGTGGGCGTTTGAAGTGTGAGGGTATACGTACCGTCTTTGTACAGCGTGAGGCGCTCGCCGTTACCACATCCATTGGCGATATAGTTATGGATAAGATCTTGGGCAAGGAGGGTTCCGTGGGGGCGATTGCCGTCAGGAAACACGAACAGCGCCAAAGAGTTTTTAGTATACCAATGATTGCCTTGAGTGAGTGATTGGACACGGTTTATAGAGTAACCCGCATGCTCTGCGATTCTAGTGGTATTGTCGATTGCTTCTGGTGATTGTAGCAGCAATGAATAGAGCAACGTATTTGTAGACACGGATGTAGGAAAATCAAAGTCGTTTACTTCAACATTCAAGCCTTGGTCCGTTAACTGTTCAGATAAGGCTTGAACTTTGGACAGCTCAAGATATTTGCCATAAAGGTAGACGGTTGGGGGGCTTGCACATCCACTAACTACAAGGGGAAAAGCTAAAGTTATAAGGTACGTTATTATTGTTTTTTTCACTTAAGAATCTCCAAGCCGATGCCAGATTTTTTCATTTAATAGGGCGAATCGTTTGTTTAAAGCGAAGCGCGCTTTGACGTTGTTATTTAACGAGCTGCGAACAAGCAACGAATAACTAGCGAGCAACTGTTGCACAAGAACGCACAAATATAGTTAAGGATTACATTTGTAATCTAAATTAGATAATAGCGACATGCTTAAGTTGTGTAAACGAAAACTTGTTAGCAAAAAGGTGGGGCAAAGGCTGTGAGGGACGGTATAAGCATTAGGTATATCACAGTGATGTAATCAGTGCGCGGTAATCCCAGCTTTGAAGCACGCCATCAGAGGAGAGGGTAACAACATCACCATCCTTGTTAAGTGTAATAGCGTGAGTGGTGGCTTCGCTTGAGTAGCGTTTAATTTCCCATGAGGCTATCTCTTCGCCAGAGTTAGCATGCCATAGCGTCACCACTGATTTGGATGATGTTGTCATAAGGTAGTCACCGTTTTCTAAAAATAACCCTTTTCGGAAAAAGCGGAAACGTTCCATAAATTGTAGTTCAGAGATCACTTCATGGGTGGCGAGATCAATAATTTCGTGGCTGTTCAGCGCATCGGATATAAAAGCTCGCTGAGCTCTATTGTCTAGCACTGAAGCGGTAACTCGACTGCGATATTGCCTTTCTAGCAACACATCGTTTTTGTCTAAATCCCATAGAAACCAGCGCTTATCTATCCCTCCAGAAAACGCATAGTCATCAGAAAAATAGCCTACATGAAGCACTTTCATTATATTGTGCTGGTATTGCAATGCAGTGCTGTTATCAAAATTTAGTAGCAATACGGTACCGTCGGTCATACCAACTAGTGCGCTGTCACCATGGTGGGATAGGGAAGTTGATGACGCTGTGGCGCCGGGATCTATACCACTAAAATGCCAACTACCTACCACGTCACCTGAGCGCAAGTTAATCAGTGTAGTGCTCCAATAGCCTGTGAGCGCTAACCATGCCTTGTCTTTGGAAAACGTAATTAGGTGCAGTGACTCTTCATCAAGCACGTCACTGTGCCATTTGTAGCGCTCTCGTTTTTCATCTACATCCCAAACAGACACCGAGGAGTCGTCAAAAATGAATGCCGCAAGACGGGCATCCTCCGAAAGCGCAGCTTTCCTCACTGGCTCTTGGGTAAAGCGAAACTCGTGAACAGGTAATACGCGCGTCTCTTCAGTGCAACCAAAAAGCGCAAGGAGAACGGTGAAAAGTAAATAAAAAAGTGGTGACGCTAAAGGTGAGAGAAAGCGTCCGTACGTTTTTCTTTCGATCATTGCTTTAGCACAATTATGTATTAATAGAGGCAATAGCGGATAGCTTTGCCCGGTTAAGCGCGTCTTTTATTCCAGGGCCTTTAACGCCCGTGGCAATGATATCTTGCACGTTCACTTGGTTGGCGGCTGATAATGCATTTTCAATGCGCTTTCGTTGGCGTTGCCAATCTATGCCCTTGTTATGAGCATAAGGCGCAAAAGCGCTAAGTAATAATGTGAAACGTTCCTCTCTTCGCCACGCATCACAGCCATTGAACAGGGCAAGTAAATCGGCGGGCGAGTTCTGCGCGTTCAAAAGAAAGCCTTTGAATTTGCAGGCAAGGCTGACGATTTCACTAACTTGGTTTTGCACTTTGAGCCGACTGCATAACTGTTTCGCTTCTTCCTCATTAAGGTGAGTGAGCAGGGCAGTAAACCTTGTTATCAGCCTAGCGGTTTCTGAATCGCTACTTTCAGGTAATGGGGTTTCTGAACCCGTGTATTTAACAACGCTTTCGTTTTCAGCCTTTTCTAGTGCTACCGCCGTTTTTAACGTTTCCAGAGCAGTATCTACGTTTCTTTCAAGCTCAGTAAACCAGTCATTGAGGCCATGGGCTTGGTTTAATACAGTGAAAAAAACATGCGGTGTTTTCTCTAAAAGACTGCGCTTTGTTTCTTGCCATACCCGCTCTGCACTTAGCGTGCTTAGCTCGCCGCTTTGCGCCATAGACTGCATAAGAGCCATGGTTTCAGTGGCGATAGTAAACCCCAAATAAGCATAGCGGGTGGCAAACCGAGCAACGCGAAATACGCGTAAAGGGTCTTCACTAAAGGCTTCAGATACGTGGCGAAGTAGGCGGTTTTCTAAATCTTTTTTACCACCATAGGGGTCGATAAGGTTTCCAAGGTTGTCTTGCGCTATCGCGTTAACGGTAAGGTCCCTGCGTAACAAATCTTCTTCTAACGTGACCGAGCTCGACGCATCGCATACAAAACCGGTGTAACCTTTTCCTGACTTACGTTCTGTACGTGCAAGTGCGTATTCTTCCTGTGTTTTAGGGTGTAAAAAAACAGGGAAGTCTTTGCCTACTTGGGTAAAACCTTGGCTGAGCATTTCTTCCGGCGTGGCGCCCACCACGACATAGTCGCGTTCAACAACCTTTCTGTTTAACAGTGCGTCACGCACTGCGCCACCAACGAGATATATTTGCATGCTCTTCCAACGATTTTTTAGTCAGTAATACTTTTTAGATTGGGAATATATCGACTTTTGACGTGTAACGAAAATCAACCTTCCCAAGGTAACAGAGGCGCAGTATAGCAATGTTACAAATAAAATTCGTAGCCACATCGTTATGCGCTTTCACTTCAAGGTTGCGTCTGGTAGTTTAATCGTCGTTAAAAATTAAAACAGATAGGCGCTTCAGCAACCATGTATTTGAACTACTTCGGGTTAAATGACAATCCTTTTTCGATTGCGCCTAACCCCGATTATTTGTATATGAGCCCAAGGCACAAAGAGGCTTTGGCCCATTTGACCTTTGGCCTCAGAGAAAGCGGTGGTTTTGTAATGCTCACCGGAGAAGTGGGCACGGGAAAAACAACGGTATCGAGAAAACTGTTGCAGCAGCTACCCGATAATACGCAGGTAGCCATGATTTTGAATCCAACCTTATCCGCCCTTGAGCTATTAGCAACGGTTTGTGATGAGCTAGGCTTGGCTTATACACCTGAAAAAGCAAGCCTTAAGTATTTCACCGATTTGATTTTGTCTAAGTTAGCAGAGAATCATCAGTCAGGCATGAATACGGTACTAATGGTTGATGAAGCGCAGCATCTGTTGCCCGAAGTACTAGAACAACTTCGTTTATTGACCAACCTAGAAACGAATCGTGAAAAACTGTTAAAGGTGGTATTGATAGGTCAGCCTGAATTACAGCAGTTGTTAAAGCGTAATGAATTACGTCAGCTGGCTCAACGCATTACCGCTCGTTATCATCTGCTGCCCTTAACTGCGCCAGAAGTCAGTGCTTACATAGCACACCGCTTAAGCGTGGCTGAAGGTGATATCAGTATTTTCAGTAAGTCTACATTGCGCGCGGTGCATCAAATTACGGGCGGGATTCCAAGGGTAATTAATTTGCTGTGCGATCGGGCGTTAACCTTATCTTTTACTAAGCAGCATGCGGTTGTGCAAAAGCCTATATTCTTGGCCGCGGCAGAGCAAATTCTAGGTGAAGATGTTGTCAGTCAGCGCGTGCAAAGCCAGCGTAAATGGTATCTCGCATCGGCGTTTATTTTGGCCATCATTTTCGGCTACGGATTAGGGAGTTTGTATGTCTAATATCGTTGCCATTGACCATTTGAAACCCGGTATGGTGATTGTTCAAATTACCAAGCAAAATGGGCCAGTTAAAATTAGAAAGTCGGGTTTAGTGACAAGCGATGCTATGGTGCAGGGATTGTCTGAAATGGGCGTGCAAGAGGTAGAGATAGATCCTGAGCAAACTGTGGAAATAGCGCCTGTAGTTCATCATAGAACACAAACCCAAGCCTTGCTTCGCGGCGAGCACGACACTACCGCCAAATTTGATAAATCCCTTAACGAGCAGTTTAACCGAAGCCTGTTTTTACCCACGGTAGAAGGATTGCCATCGGCGTGGAAACTATATACCAAGCAAGCAGCACTTTTTGCTGTAGTTATTCTGGGAGGGGCGTGTATTGGTTTCACTGCGGCTACTGTAGAGCGTTGGTGGCCAATGTTTACGGCACAGAGTGTTGCTTCGGTAACAACACCTGAACGCCCTGATTCGCCGGTTGGTACAGTCGGGGACTCTTCAGAGTCTACGCTAGATAGTGATGGAGCACCGGGCCCTTCAAACAATTCAAATAAGCCAGCTTCCCCTAACGCTCTGCAAAGCGGACAAGACATAGGTTCAAGTACAGTTGCTAGTAATAATTCTGGTAACGTGGCGGCCGTTCAACAAGGCATGCAAGCTAACGGCAGTAACCCGCCTGTTGAGAACTTAAGCGCTGTCTCTGGCACAAACTCAAGCGCAACAGACACTCAAGCTAGCAATAACAATGATGTCTCGCAGCGCTCTGGTGCTGACTCAAATAATGACTCTGCACGCAACTCTTCAACGAACTCAAGACAAACCGCGTCTTCAGACGCGTACGAAGGAAAAGTACTAAATGAAGAGGTGTCTCAATCTGATGTATCGGTGTCGCCAGAGCTTATGGCGCGATTTAACGCTGCTGTTGCAGCATTAGATTCGAAAGCAGAAGATGGCGCCCCCGCTGAAGAGCAAACAAGGGTGACGGTAAAAGATGAGCTACCCCGTGTCGACCAACTGCCTGTTCGCCTATTAACACGACTTCCTACCATGAATTTTAGCGCGCATATGTATGCGTCTCGTCCTGCCGATAGATGGGTGAGGGTCAATGGCCGTCAAATAGGTGAGGGCGACTGGATTGCCGATAGAGTGCAGATCGTCAATATTGAAGCGCAACGTGTAGTGCTTGCTTTCGAAAATGAAATTTTTACTATGGCGGCGTTAACCGATTGGTAATTACTATCTGTTAGTTCCAAAAAACACTAACAAGTGACCCGTCCTAAGCTAGGTTGACAGTTTTTAGGCCAGCTCTAGTAGCTGGCCTTTTCACTGGTAAAACTGTGTTTCTACAGCGGCATCTGATTGATGAAAACGTCTTTAAAGAATTTTGGCAAGTTCAAACTAAACTCTTCGGGGCGAACGCCTGACACAATCTCATCGTCGTACTGACTTAAATCAACGCGCTTAACTTCATTGAAATGCTGCGACGTGACGCTGTAAAAGGTCATTACGTGAGGGCTTACGGGGTCTTTTGGGTTGATTTTGCTAACAATACCTAATTTACCGCTCTTTAACCTCACCAAGGAGCCAACAGGGTGCACGCCAATACACTGGATAAATTGTTTTACCAATTCTTGGTCTAAGTTCTCTGTCGCAGTTAGTCGCTTTAGCGCTTGAGTAGGCGTGATACTGTTTTTGTGAGTACGGTTAGATGTCAAGGCATCGTAAGCATCCACAATGGCAGCAATACGCGCGAACTCTGAGATTTCGTCACCAACCAATCCTCTCGGGTAGCCGCTTCCATCAACGCGCTCGTGGTGCTCTTCAATGATGCGTAGCGATAGGTCAGAAATATCGCCACACTGTTCAACTAGGTTTGCACCAATTTCAACGTGGGTTTTCATCACTTCCCAATCATCACTGGAAAATTCGCCTGTATTATTGCGAATTTCATCTGGCAGGGAAGACATGCCGATATCCATCAATAGGGCACCTAAACTCACTTGCTCTGTGGTATCTCTGTCATAGCCAAGAAACTCACAGAATATGCCGCTTAGTACACTGCAATTAATACTGTGCTCAAGAAGGTACTGGTCGGTATCCTTGATCATAGTCAGGCAGCTCAGCGCATCTTTATTATCAAATACACTTTCGATCAGGCTTTGCGACAGCGACTCCATGGGAGACAAATCTTTTACCGCCCCATTTTTAAGCGACTTTAAAAAGCTGCTTTGAATAGCAATTGCGCTGCTGTAAAGCTCGTTGGCTTCGTTAATTGAATCACGACCCACTGGCTTAACAACCGGTTTAGTCACTTCGGGCTCTTTTTCTTTAGCTGGCTCGGGTGGCACAGCTGGCTCGGGCAGCTTAGACTTCGCAAGATCTACTTCGACGCTTAAAATACCTTTCGATTTTAGACTATCAATAATGGCTTGGGTTTTCACAATGCCTTTAGAGCGCATTTTAAGTGAGCCTGTTTGTTCAAGTACTTGATTGACGTACATTCCTGGCTGCAAATCATCAATGGGTACCTGTTCTAGCATTATTTCTCCTGTGAGGCACAACGTTGCCATAGCCTTCAATTACAATAGAAATGAATAGTACGATATTCCAGTGAAAAAAGTGAGGAGTTTATTAGTCTTTAGTATAGCTAGAGTCAGCGAATATAAGATTAACGTATTCGTGAGAAAACGTGTGACGTGTAAATGTGTCGAGAAGTTGCTTATAGCTCAAATCAGGTGAACTGATATTCTCTATGCGGTTTGGTATTAGGCGTATTGATACGAAGTTAAGGTAAAGGCATGGAAGAGAGAAATAAACAGGGTGCCATCTCGCGACAGCACCCATGTGTCATGCTAGGGCCTTGTTAAGCGCTAAAGCCCCACGCTTTTACAACCATGCGGGCTGTTTATCTTCGAAGGCTTCTATAGCACTTGTGAGTTCTAGCGTTTGACCGATAGCATCTAAGCCTTTAATTAGGTTGTTTTTGTGATGCTCAGCAATATCGAAACTGAAGCTTGTATCGTTAAAACTTACCGTTTGCGCTGGAAGATCAACGGTGATCTTAGTTGCTGGGTCTGCCTTCACTGCAGCAAACAAAGCGTCCATTTGCTCGCTTGATAATGCCACAGGCACTAGCTGATTATTAATGCAGTTGCCGTAAAAAATATCAGCAAAGCTGGTGGCAATAACCGTTTTAAATCCAAAGTCGGCAAGTGCCCACGGCGCGTGTTCTCGGCTTGATCCACAACCAAAGTTTTCGCGAGCTAGCAACAGACTCGCACCTTTGTGCTCAGGCTTATTCAGCGCGAACGCTGGGTTTGGCTCTTTCTCTTCTAAATCCAAATAACGCCAGTCGTGAAACAAATGTTTGCCGTAGCCAGCACGCGTTACGCCAGTTAGAAACTGTTTTGGAATAATTTGGTCGGTATCGACATTGGCCTGATCAAGCGGCGCAGCAATGCCTGTGTGTTGTGTAAAACCTTGTTCAGACATAACTTACTCCTGATAATCTCTAACGTCAGCAAAGCGACCGGTAATTGCAGCAGCGGCAGCCATTGCTGGGCTTACTAAGTGAGTGCGCGCACCACGGCCTTGACGGCCTTCAAAGTTACGGTTACTGGTAGAGGCACATCTATCGCCTGCCACTAGCTTGTCGTCATTCATACCAAGGCACATAGAGCAACCTGGCAACCGCCACTCAAAGCCAGCATCGATAAAGATTTTATCTAAGCCTTCTGCTTCAGCTTGGCGTTTAACGTTACCTGACCCTGGAACGACAATCGCAGTCACTGAATCGGCGACTTTACCGCGCTTGGCGATTTGTGCCGCTGCGCGCATATCTTCAATACGACCGTTGGTACATGAGCCGATAAATACGTGGTTTACTGCAACGTCAGCAAGCTTTTCACCGGGTTTTAATCCCATATACTCTAGTGCTTTTACCGCGCTTTCTTTTTCAATCGGGTCGCTGAAATCTTCAGGAGCAGGTACCGGTGTGTTTACGCCAATAACCTGGCCTGGGTTGGTGCCCCACGTAACCTGAGGAGCGATATCTGCCGCTTCAAGTTCAACCACAGTGTCAAAGGTTGCGCCCTCTTCGGTATAAAGGGTTTTCCAATAAGAGACAGCGTCTTCCCAGTCCTGGCCTTTGGGTGCGTATTCACGGCCTTCAAGGTAGGCGAAGGTTTTCTCGTCTGGTGCAACAAGGCCAGCTTTCGCGCCAGCTTCAATACTCATGTTACACACCGTCATGCGCTCTTCCATGCTCAAACCGCGGATAGCTTCACCTGCGTATTCGATAACATGGCCAGTAGCGCCAGCGTGGCCAATTTTGCCGATGATGGCAAGAATAATGTCTTTTGCGGTAATACCGACAGGAAGCTTGCCATTTACGTTGATAAGCATGCTTTTCGCTCGGCTTTGTTTTAACGTTTGTGTGGCCAATACATGCTCTACCTGAGAGGTACCAATACCAAACGCTAGCGCACCAAATGCACCGTGGGTTGCAGTGTGTGAGTCACCACACACCACCGTCATACCAGGCTGAATTAGACCTAATTCAGGGCCCATAACGTGCACAATACCTTGCTTTTGGTGACCCACTGGAAATAGCTGAATGCCGTGTTCTTCACAGTTTTTTGCCAAGGTTTGTAGCTGAAGCGCATTCGCCGGACCACAGGCATCAATTGCCAGTGAACGGGTTGAAATGCTGTGATCCATAGTACCAACCGTGCGATCAGGGCGTCGTACTTTACGGCCTTTTTCATTAAGGCCAGCGAATGCCTGAGGTGACGTTACTTCATGAATTAAGTGACGGTCGATATAAATTAAGCTGTCTTCACCGATTTGGTCAATAATGTGGGCTTGCCACACTTTGTCATATAAGGTCTTGGCCATGAGGTTGTTTTACTCCTGCGCCATTAATTGTTTAACGATTTCATCGCCTACTTGCGACGTGCTTGCCGCTTGGCTGCGTTTGTCAGAAGGAAGTAACTCGCCTGTAAGTACACCTGCTTCTAGCGTTGCCACTACGGCCTTTTCAATTGCGTCGGCAGCATCATTCAAGTTCATGCTGAAACGCAGCATCATGGCGGCCGATAAAGTTTGTGCGATAGGGTTAGCAATGCCTTGGCCTGCAATATCTGGAGCCGAACCGCCTGCTGGCTCATAAAGGCCGAAGCCTTCCTCGTTCATGCTTGCCGATGGCAACAAGCCCATAGAGCCCGTCATCATAGCGCATTCATCAGAAACGATATCGCCAAAAAGGTTTGAACACAGCATTACATCGAACTGCGCTGGGTTCTTCATTATTTGCATAGTGGCGTTGTCGATGTAGATGTGGTCTAGCTCTACATCTGGATAGTCTTTTGCGACTTCTTCAGCAATTTCACGCCATAAGCGGCTGGTTACTAGTACGTTGGCTTTGTCCACCGACGTCACTTTGCCGCGACGCTTCTGTGCTGCTTCAAACGCTGCAATAGCAATACGGCGAATTTCACGTTTGCTATAGCGCATGGTGTCATACGCGAACTCTTCTTCGCCTTCACCTTCTCGGCCCTTAGGCTGACCAAAGTAAATACCGCTGGTTAGCTCACGCACAACTAAAACGTCTACGCCTGATTTAGCAATGTCTTCACGAAGGGGAGACAGGCTTTCAAGGCCCGGATAAATGCGAGCCGGGCGTAAGTTACTGAACAAGTCGAAATGACTGCGAAGGGTAAGTAGTGCGGCACGCTCAGGACGTTGCTCTAACGGCAAGGTGTCCCACTTAGGGCCACCGATACTGCCAAACAAGATCGCATCGGCTTGCTCACAGCCCAAAAGCGTTTTTGAGGGTAGCGCTTCGCCTTCAGTATCAATGGCGTAGCCACCTACAGGATATGCAGTACGGTTCAGGGTGACGTTAAACTTCTTTTCAACAGCATCTAAAACCTTATTGGCTTCCTGCATAACTTCTGGGCCGATACCGTCTCCGGCTAATACGGCAATTGAATACTGGCTCATTTATACTCCTGCAACGCGTTCTTGTTGGTTTTTTTGCTGATCAATTTGATCGGCCAAATATGTGTTATTTAATACAAAGATAAGGGCTTTAACGCCGGCTTCCACAATATCTGTAGCCAAGCCGATTCCATGGAAACGACGGCCTTTATATGTAGCGATAACGCTCACTTGCGCCAAAGCGTCGGCACCTTCACCTTTTGAATCTAATTTAAAGTCGACAACTTCTAAATCTTCGTGACCTAGTATAGACATGATGGCCTTATAAGCCGCATCTACCGGGCCGTTTCCAATACTAGACTGGGTAATCTCTTCAGTGCCCACTTTCATTTTAACGGTGGCGCTTGGAATGATTTCACGCCCTGAATTAGCTTGAAGATAAAGCAACTGGAAGTGTGCTTGGTCGTGCTTTTGCTTATCGAAGAACAACAAGGCTTCAAGGTCGTAATCGTATACTTGGCCTTTTTTATCCGCTAACTTTAAGAAGGCGTCATACACCGCTTCTAAGTCATAGTCTTCGGTTTTATAGCCAAGTTCGGTTAAGCGATGTTTAATCACATGACGGCCAGAGCGTGACGTTAAGTTTAGGTTGTTCTTATTAATGCCCACACTTTCTGGGGTCATAATTTCATAGGTATTTTGCGCTTTTAAGACACCGTCTTGGTGAATACCAGATGAATGGCTAAACGCATTTGCGCCAACAATGGCCTTGTTTGATTGAACTGGCATATTACAAAGCTGGCTGACTAGCTTAGATGTGCGCGATATTTCGGTAGAATTAATGTTAGTTTCAAAGCCCAACATGTTCTTACGGGTTTGTAAGATCATGGCAATTTCTTCAAGTGAAGCGTTACCAGCACGCTCGCCAATACCGTTTATCGTACATTCAACCTGTCTGGCACCTTGCTCAACAGCTGCTAATGAATTTGCTACCGCTAAGCCCAAGTCGTTGTGACAATGTACTGAAATGGTTGCTTTATCGATATTTGGAACGCGATTGAACAATTGCTGAATAATACCGCCAAACTCTGTAGGTGTTGTGTAGCCTACGGTGTCCGGAATATTTACCGTCGTTGCGCCAGCGTTAATAGCAGCTTCAACCATTCGGCATAGGTAATCAATATGGGTACGCCCCGCATCTTCACAGGAAAACTCTACATCGTCAGTATACTTACGTGCATGTTTCACTGCGGCTACAGCCATATCTACAATTTCATCTTGTGACTTGCGAAGCTTGGCACCTACGTGAATCTCTGACGTTGCGATGAAGGTGTGAATTCTGAATTGCTCAGCAACGCTTAATGCTTGTCCGCATGCATCAATGTCACCCGGCAATGCGCGAGATAGGCCACAAACGATAGAGTTCTTAACTTCTTTTGCAATCATTTGTACAGAGCGAAAATCGCCTGGAGAAGAGACAGGAAAGCCAGCTTCGATAATGTCTACGCCTAACCGTTCGAGCGCCAGTGCGATCTGCAATTTCTCTTTGGCACTTAGGCTTGCAGGTAAGGCCTGCTCACCGTCTCGCAATGTGGTATCAAAGATCTTCACTTGATTTGTCATGACGCTCTCTCAGTTGAATAGTTAAAAAAAAACCCGTGCTTGGCACGGGTTTTTGTGAAATTAAATCGCTGGTCGCAATCTACCCGTGCAGTCTGGCTGCCATAAGGAGTAGAGATAGAAGAAGGAAACGAATACGCATGAGCTGTTGTTTCTTTGCTGACCAAGTAGATAGCGACAATGTACCCATGTGGCATGAAGAGGTCAACCATTGTTTACGATAATGAGTATATTTTTCGTGTATAAATGCTTTCTTTTAATTATTTAGGATGCGCATCCTAACGGTGTTCGTTATCAGTAAGCATGGCTAGCAATATCTGTCATTTCAAAGGGCTTTAAGTTTTAACTGCAGGGTTGATTAGGATGTTCGTACTAATTTTATCTATAGAGGTGAAATGCGAATCTTGGCTATTTATGCTTTTTAAGTGGGTTTTTATTCTATACAAGCCTTGTTATTTCTAAGTAACGTAAAGTTCTTCCAATTGATTTGAGTAGATAAGCGCATTTCGCGAAGGGATAAGGCACGGGGTGAACGCTTGGATTTAAAGCTCCATGTGTGGCCACAGCATGCAGCGGTCACTATCGCCTTTGAAGGCCGCAATAGTATTTTGTTTTGAACTGAAAGTGCCGTAGCCGCTTCCAATTCATCGCGTAGTGTTGTTGAGTGAATGCATTCACCCGAGTTAGCAAACCATCCATTTTTGTTCAGATGGAGCTGGGTATTGTCTTGATTTACCATATCAATGGAATCAAGCTCAATGTGAGAACCTTCCATATTTAAAATTAAAACAGGTACAACAAGACCATACCTAGCGTTTTTTCTATACCACGCTTCTCGCTTTTCTACATCGTCTAAATGATTAATGCCGGGGCACTTTGCAGATTGCTTGGCATACCAACTCCCATTATGGGTATCTGTTTTTAGCGGGGATGGATTGTTTGCGATGCCATTACTAATCATATATCGAGCAATAGCTTTCACGTGATAGGGAAGCCCGCCCATTCGACGCTTAAGCAGCGATAGGTTTTTTATCTCGCTATGAGCTAGAGAGACGATTTCTCTTTCATACAGAGCAGTACATATTTCATTGAATTGAGGGTGGCTTCCACCGAGTTCACCAGCTTCACTGAAAAAGCCAACTTGGGCGTTGGGTAAAGAGTGGGAAAGTTTGTCGCCTGAAGCCATCGGGATTATCAAATACCTGTCTAAAGTTATTTAACCCTAGCAAGATTAAGCGCTTGTTGCTACACGGTTTCATTAAACAATGCGAAAAAATAGACACAAAAAAAGCCGCTATAGAAAGCGGCTTTTCATCATATTCTCAGGCGTCAATTATTGGCCTTTGATTTCGCTACGGCCTTTGTAAGTTGCAGCGTCACCTAGTGCTTCTTCAATACGAAGTAATTGGTTGTACTTAGCAACACGGTCAGAACGGCATAGTGAACCCGTCTTGATTTGGCCCGCCGCTGTACCTACTGCAAGGTCAGCAATTGTGGCGTCTTCAGTTTCACCAGAGCGGTGAGAGATAACCGCTGTAAAGCCCGCATCTTTCGCCATCTTAATAGCGTTAAGGGTTTCAGTCAGTGAACCGATTTGGTTGAACTTGATAAGGATTGAGTTACCAATACCGTTATCAATACCGCGCTTAAGAATTTTAGTGTTAGTTACAAACAAGTCGTCACCAACTAGCTGTACTTTGTCACCAATCTTCTTAGTTAGGCTTGCCCAGCCGTCCCAGTCGCTTTCGTCCAGGCCGTCTTCAATAGATACAATTGGG
Organism: Alteromonas sp. G4i13; assembly: GCF_054960505.1. Classification (NCBI taxonomy): domain Bacteria; kingdom Pseudomonadati; phylum Pseudomonadota; class Gammaproteobacteria; order Alteromonadales; family Alteromonadaceae; genus Alteromonas; species Alteromonas sp. G4i13. The sequence goes on from NZ_JBHNYX010000001.1 coordinate 38,103, forward strand.
TATTGTGAAGAAAGGTCAGCAAGGTAGTCGCCAAACGCTTCTGAATCGAAGCTCTTATCTTCGCCAGATAGTACGTATTTGCCATCTTTATAGAATTCAGACGCCGCGCAGTCTAGTGCAAGGGTAATGTCTTCATTCATTTTGTAGCCAGCGTTTTCAACGGCTTCTACGATTACTGCAAGCGCTTCAGCGTTTGAGCTAAGGTTAGGGGCAAAACCACCTTCATCACCAACCGCTGTGTTAAGGCCTTTAGCAGACAGTACTTTCTTAAGAGCGTGGAAGATTTCAGCACCCATACGTAGCGCTTCTTTGAAGCTCTTCGCGCCAACTGGCTGTACCATGAACTCTTGAATGTCTACGTTGTTATCAGCGTGCTCACCACCGTTGATGATGTTCATCATTGGTACTGGCATAGAGAATTGACCAGATGTACCGTTTAGGTCTGCAATGTGCTCGTAAAGTGCTACGCCTTTCTCTGCTGCCGCTGCTTTCGCTACTGCAAGTGAAACCGCTAGGATTGCGTTCGCGCCAAGGGTTTCTTTGTTTTCAGTGCCATCAAGGTCAATCATGATGCCGTCGATATCAGCTTGCGCTAGTGCATCTTTACCGATAAGTGCTGGCGCGATGGTATCGTTAACTGCTGCAACTGCCTTTGTTACACCTTTACCTAGGTAACGAGACTTGTCGCCGTCGCGTAGCTCTAGTGCTTCGCGGCTACCAGTAGATGCACCAGAAGGTGCTGCAGCTCGGCCCATTACGCCTGATTCTAAGTAAACATCTGCTTCTACGGTAGGGTTTCCGCGTGAATCTAAGATTTCGCGTCCGATAATGCGACTAATTTTCGCCATGTTTTTTCCTCAACAATTGAATGGGGCGCAACGGGAGAGAGCGCCCTTTTATTAGAAATTAGTGATTTTCTTTCTGGTATTTTCCTGCCGCAGCAACGAAACCAGTGAATAATGGGTGTCCATCCCGAGGAGTTGATGTGAACTCAGGGTGGAATTGGCCCGCAATGAACCAAGGATGATCAGGGATTTCTACTACTTCTACAAGTCGCTTGTCAGTGGACAAACCACTTACCTTTAATCCAGCTGCTTCGATTTGGTCGCGTAGGTTATTGTTCACTTCATAACGGTGACGGTGACGCTCATAAATCTCTGTGCTGCCATACATCTCATGCACTTTTGTGCCGTCAATAAGGTGGCAAAGCTGGCTGCCTAAGCGCATAGTACCACCAAGATCTGAGTTTTCAGTGCGAGTTTCAGTTGTACCAGCTGCGTCTAACCACTCAGTGATTAGGCCCACAACAGGATAAGGCGTTTCAGGGTCGAACTCTGTGCTGTTCGCATTTTCCATACCTGCAACATTGCGCGCGTACTCGATAAGCGCTACCTGCATACCTAAGCAAATGCCAAGGTAAGGGACTTTGTTTTCACGGGCATAACGAGCAGCAGCAATTTTACCTTCTATACCGCGTTCGCCAAAGCCGCCAGGCACCAAGATAGCATCTAGTTTTTCTAGAATTTGGGTACCTTTGCTTTCCACGTCTTGCGAGTCGATGTGGTGAATATTCACGGTCAGACGATTTTTAAGGCCAGCGTGCTTAAGCGCTTCGTTTACAGACTTATAAGCGTCAGGTAGCTCAACATACTTGCCTACCATACCAATATTAACTTCAGCAGTAGGGTTAGACTCAGCGTAAAGTACTTGTTCCCATTCAGATAAGTCGGCTTCTTCACACTCAAGACCGAAACGGTCAACTACCAGCTGATCCATGCCTTGTGCTTTAAGTGCAGCAGGAATGCGGTAAATGCTGTCTACGTCTTTCAAAGAAATAACGGCTTTGTCGGCAACGTTTGTGAATAGGGCGATTTTCGAGCGCTCACTGGCCGGCAGTGCACCTACCGAACGACAAACTAGAATATCTGGCTGAATACCAATCGAGCGAAGCTCTTTTACCGAATGCTGCGTAGGCTTAGTTTTTACTTCACCTGATGCTGGCATATAAGGTACAAGCGTTAGGTGCATGAACATAGCGCGTTCACGGCCTACTTCGGTACCAAGCTGACGAATAGCTTCTAAGAAAGGTTGTGACTCGATATCACCAACCGTTCCACCTACTTCAACAATAGCTACATCATGACCTTCAGCACCTTCAATTACGCGGCGCTTAATTTCATTGGTGATATGAGGAATAACCTGAATGGTTGCGCCAAGGTAATCACCGCGACGCTCGCGCTTTAACACTTCTTCATATACACGGCCGGTAGTGAAGTTGTTGCGCTTAGTCATGCGGGTGCGAATAAAACGCTCATAGTGACCAAGATCAAGGTCGGTCTCAGCGCCGTCATCGGTAACAAATACTTCACCATGCTGGATAGGGCTCATAGTGCCCGGGTCGACATTGATGTAAGGGTCGAGTTTTAACATGGTTACGGTGAGACCGCGAGCTTCCAGAATTGCGGCTAACGATGCTGCAGCAATACCTTTACCTAGCGATGAAACTACACCACCGGTGACGAAAATATAATTTGTCATGCGAAACCTAGAACGTTTGGGTTGTATGGTAAATATAGGCTGAGTTTAGAACAAAACCAGCTACACTTTGGACGGGGCGATAGTATACGCAAATTCATGTGGGCAGACAATCAATTTGCCCACATGATGCGCAATTTATACGCGCTTAAGCTTGGTTTAAGATTGGCTCAGGCGCTTAAGTGTGTAGATAAGGTCTAGCGCTTGGCGCGGTGATAACTCATCGGGTGATAAGTTTTCAAGGGCTTCTACAACCGGGTGCTGCTTATCAGGGAATAGCATTTCAGCTTGGCCTTTAGTATTTGATGTGACTTTAACTGATGCGCTTGTTTTATTTACACCTTTTACCGAGCTCTTCGCTACAAAAGACTCATCGTTGGCTTTCTCTGATCCGTCTTCCGTGCTGGTCATAAGGTGTGATGATTCCAACACCGCGAGTTTTTGTTGCGCTGCTTTTATTACCGCCTTCGGTACGCCTGCAAGTTGGGCGACTTGTAAACCAAAGCTTTTGCTCGCCGCACCTTCTGATACGGTATGCATGAAGCGTATGGTATCTTCAAACTCCATCGCGTCTAAGTGCACATTCACTACGCCGCTTTGCGTTTCTGGAAGTTCAGTAAGTTCGAAATAATGAGTGGCAAAAAGCGTATAAGCATTTAGCTGTTTTGCCAAATAACTCGCGCATGCCCACGCCAGAGACAATCCATCATAGGTACTGGTACCACGGCCTATTTCATCCATTAATACCAGAGAGTTTTCTGTGGCATTGTTTAGAATGTTCGCCGTTTCTGTCATCTCAACCATGAAGGTAGAACGACCTGAGGCTAAGTCATCTGATGCGCCTATACGGGTAAAAATACGATCTAGCTTTCCTATGTGGGCATTTTCTGCAGGTACAAAACTGCCAATACAGGCCAACAGGGCAATCAGCGCAGTTTGGCGCATATAGGTCGACTTACCGCCCATGTTCGGACCGGTAATAATTAGCATGCGGCGCTCGGTATCTAGCTGAAGCGGGTTGGCAATGAAGGGGTCTTTCATCACGTTCTCAACCACAGGGTGGCGGCCGGCATCATAAGTAAGCGCACATTCTTGACTCAAATGAGGTCGATACCAATCAAGGGAGACTGCGCGTTCGGCAAAACAGCATAGCACGTCTAATTTGGCTAGCGCCGCAGCGGTTTCAATTAAGTTGTTTAAGTGCGGCGCAAAGTTGTCAAACAAGGCTTCATAAAGCTGCTTTTCAAGAGCAAGCGCAGCGCCCTGACTGCTTAGCACTTTATCTTCGTGCTCTTTAAGTTCTGGCGTTATATAACGTTCAGTGTTTTTAAGGGTTTGTCTTCGAATATATTCAGCAGGCGCTAATGCACTGTTCGCCCGGCTAATTTCAATAAAGAACCCGTGAACTTTGTTATAGCCCACTTTTAGCGTAGAAATGCCGGTGCGCTCGCGCTCACGTTGTTCCATAGCGTCTAAGTAGTCGGTAGCACCTTGTGATAGCTTGCGCAATTCATCAAGTTCGGCGTTGTAACCCTCGGCAATTACGCCGCCATCGCGTATTACCACTGGTGGGTTATCGATAATGGCATCATTTAACAGAGCTTGAAGCTCAGGGTAAGTGCCAATGGTTTCGCTAATACTTCGGATTTGCCCTGTGTCGAACCGAGCTAGAGCATCTTGTAAATCAGGCAGGGCGTTAAAGGCATTTTTTAGGCGAGCGAAGTCGCGTGGCCTCGCTGAACGAAGGGCTAAGCGCGCCATAATACGCTCAATGTCACCAATGTGTTTGAGCGCTGCGCGAATATCTTCAGGGTCGTCATTAATGAAAGTTTCAACAGCATCTAAGCGGCTGTGCAGTTCATGCTGGTCGGTTAAAGGCGAATGAATAACACGCTGTAGCATACGACTACCCATGGCCGTAGTGGTGGTATCCATCACGCTGAACAGCGTATTTTCCTGTCCGCCCGACAAATTATGGGTAAGTTCTAGGTTTCTGCGGGTGGCAGCATCAAGCTGCACGCGGCTGTCTTGCTGTTCGGTCTGAATGCGGCGAATGTGAGGCAGAGCAGTACGCTGGGTATCCTTTACATATTGTAAAACGCAGCCCGCTGCGCCTAAGCCTTTAGTGACGCCTTTTATTCCAAAGCCATCTAATGTTTTGGTTTCAAACTGCGCGTTTAATTGCTCTGAGGCGGTATCAATGTCGAATTCCCATTCAGGACGGCGTCTAAGTCCTTTGCGGTTTTCAACCAATGCTAAGCTTTCAAATCCTTCAGGATAGAGCAGTTCAGCTGGGTTAATGCGCTGAATTTCAGCAAGTAGGCTTTCATCGCTGTCACATTCAAACACAACAAAACGACCGCTCGTAACATCTAGGGTTGCCAGCCCATAGTGCATACTGTGACCACAAACGGCGGCCAGAATATTGTCGCAACGTTCTTCTAACAGCGCTTCGTCGGTGACTGTACCGGGCGTAACAATGCGTTGTACTGCGCGTTCAACAGGGCCTTTACTGGTGGCTGGGTCGCCTACCTGTTCACAAATGGCTACTGACTCGCCCATTTTCACTAAGCGTGACAGATAACTTTCTACCGCATGATAAGGCACACCAGCCATAGGAATAGGTTCACCACCAGATTTTCCTCTGGCTGTTAATGAAATATCCAGTAATTCAGCAGCTTTTTTGGCATCGTCGTAAAACAACTCATAAAAGTCGCCCATGCGATAAAACAGTAAAATATTCGGATGCTGCGCCTTAATAGTCAGATATTGGCGCATCATAGGAGTATGTGATTCCAAAAAATGCCTCTGCGAATTTGTTGCTGGGTTTAATGCCTGTTGAGGGGAATAAATGATAAACTCACGCCCATTAAGATCAAGCGAAGATCTGATAAAGCACAACAGGTGTAATTAGGTATATCCAAATGAGCACAACATTTTCAACTGATTCGACAGCAAACGCCACCCCTTTAACACTTGATAGCGCATTATCTGCGCAAGTCCATGTGTTGGGTGACGCACTCAGGAGCAAAGGTTGGACCGTATCGAGCGCCGAGTCGTGTACGGGCGGAGGAGTTGCTTTTGCTTTTACCAGTGTGGCTGGCAGTTCTGATTGGTTTAACCAATCCTGGGTGACGTACTCTAATGACGCAAAGCGAAGCGTTCTGGGCGTAACAGAACAGACGCTAAAAGAGTACGGCGCGGTGTCGAAGCAAACGGTGAAAGAAATGGCTGAAGGCGTGCGCCGTAACAGCGGAGCGCAACTTGTTGTAACGGTTAGCGGCATTGCCGGCCCTGGCGGTGGCAGCGACGCAAAACCGGTGGGCACTGTGTGGTTTGGCTTTTTATGTGGGCAGCACGAAGCGCAAATCAAACAGGTTTTCAGCGGCAATCGCGACGAAGTACGTCAACATGCTATTAGCTTTGCCATTACTCAGTTAATTAAAATGTTGAGTGAAAATTAAAAACACTGGTTGAAACTGTATGCTTGTACAGTATAGAATGTGATCATTATTTGGTAATTTCATAAAAAATATGGAAAACACCAATACAGAATTTAACCGCAAATCCTAGAGGATACATACGTGGACGATAACAAATCAAAAGCTTTAACCGCCGCAGTTGGCCAAATTGAAAAGCAATTTGGTAAAGGCGCTATCATGCGCTTAGGCGATAACCAAGCCATGGATATCGAAGCGATTTCTACTGGCTCACTTACCATTGATATCGCTCTAGGTATAGGCGGTTTGCCATGTGGACGTGTTGTTGAAATCTACGGACCTGAATCATCAGGTAAAACCACGCTAACACTTCAAGTTATTGCTGAAGCCCAGCGCAAGGGTAAAACCTGTGCTTTCGTTGATGCTGAACACGCCCTAGACCCGGTATATGCTGAGAAACTTGGCGTAAACATCGACGAACTATTGGTATCTCAGCCTGATACTGGTGAGCAAGCGCTGGAAATTTGCGACATGCTTGTACGTTCAGGTGCAGTAGATGTTGTTATTGTTGACTCGGTAGCGGCGCTTACACCTAAAGCAGAAATTGAAGGTGACATGGGTGATTCTCACGTTGGTCTTCAGGCGCGTCTAATGTCGCAAGCGTTGCGTAAGCTTACTGCAAACATCAAGCGTTCAAATACACTGTGTATCTTCATTAACCAAATTCGTATGAAGATTGGTGTTATGTTTGGTAACCCGGAAACCACTACTGGTGGTAACGCGCTTAAGTTCTATTCTTCTGTTCGTCTAGATATTCGCCGTATTGGAGCAGTGAAAGAAGGCGATGAGGTAGTAGGTAACGAAACTCGCGTTAAAGTAGTGAAGAACAAAGTTGCACCTCCGTTTAAGCAAGCTGAATTTATGATCCGCTACGGCGAAGGTATCAGCAAAGAAGCTGAGCTTATTGACCTTGGTGTTAAGCAAAAGCTAGTTGATAAAGCGGGTGCTTGGTACAGCTACAAGGGTGACCGCATTGGTCAAGGTAAAGCGAACGTGATGAAGTTCTTAAAAGAGAACCCTGAGATTGCAAACGAGATTGAAACTAAGATCCGCCAAGAACTTTTGCTTTCTAAAACAATGAAAGCAGAGGAAGCGGTACCTCAGCAAGAAGACGATGTGCTTCCTGAGTAAAATTAGCGCTTAACCGCATATTAAGAACCCACCGTTAGGTGGGTTTTTTTATGGCTTCATCAAAGAGTATATTAAGAAATATTTACTAACACTTAATGCAAGGCTGAAACTTGTACAACAAATAAAAACAAGGAATGCTGTAATAAATATTTGTAAGTACAGACTACTAGGATGAAATAGCTATCGCAGCCTAAGCTGGTTAAGTACGCTAAAACAATTTTAAACAAATAGAACGGCATAATTTGCGGCTACAGCAAAGCAAGCCTACAACAATAATGAACGGTGCTACTGTTCACACGTGAGAAGAGGGAAGGGAAATGATTGAAATATCAGGCCTTGCTAAGCGTTTTGAGGTGGAGAACCCAAAAAAGCTTAGCGAACAGGAAAAAAAGGACCCGCGATTAAAAGGGCGCTATTTCCAGTCGGTAAGGGATGTGTCGTTTACTTGCGAAAAAGGACAAGTACTTGGTTTATTAGGGCCAAATGGAGCAGGTAAAACAACTACACTTCGCATGCTTTCAACAGCACTCAAACCTGATAGCGGAAAAGTTATTATTGGTGGTGAGGATGTGCTTACTAACCCTAATATTGCCCGTAAAAAAATTGGCTTTTTATCTAGCTCAACGGGCCTTTATGGTCGTTTAAGTGGCCGAGAGAATATTAGCTACTTCGGTGAGTTGCACGGTATTCCAAAAAATGTGATTAACGCGCGTATTGAAGAGTTAGCTGATTTACTCGATATGCAAACCTTCCTTGATAGACGAGCCGAGAATTTCTCATCAGGGATGAAGCAAAAAGTTTCTATTGCTCGCGCTGTTATACACGAGCCTGAACTAGTGGTGCTTGATGAACCCACAACCGGACTTGATATTATGGCAACGAGTACCGTGATGGAATTTATTCAGCGCCTTAAAGATAAAGGTACCCCGGTTATTTTCTCTACTCACCACCTTGATGAGGTGCAAACCCTTTGCGACAAGGTGACCGTGATTAACCAAGGTGAAACGGTATTTAACGATTCGCTAGCCGCCTTTAGCGCATTGTCTGGTAATGACGGGGCTGGCGGGCAAATGCATAAGAGCTTCCTAAAAACACTATCAATGGATTCTGAGGAGATGGGTCATGTGGTTAATCTTTAAAAAGGAATTCAAAGAACTATTACGGGATAAGAAAACCATCATATTCATGATTGGTTTACCGCTTTTATTATTCCCAGCTATTTTCGGTGTCGCGTTCTTTTTCATGAGTTCAGCGGCGGATAAAGCGGAAAATAAAGTACTGAAATACGCGATAGTTGGTGAAGCGTATGCGCCAGCAATTGTTCAGTCTTTTAACGACGCATCAGATAAATTCGAATCGGTTGCGATTGGCGATGAGGCTGACTACGCTAAACTCATCAAAAACGAAACACTAGATTTTGTTTTGGTTATTCCCGAAACCTTTGATAGCGATGTTTTGCGTTCAGGTCAGCATAAAATTGAGCTTTATCTCAACGATGCTGGTCTAAATAAGGTGATGGGGCGCGTATCCGACATCATTGATGAATATACCGATGCATTCCAACAAACAGCTTTTGCGCAGCTTAATCTAGATGAAACTCAGCAAGAGGCCTTGCTAAAGCCAATCAAGATAGAAAAGCAAAATGTCGCCGACGATCGCGAAGTGTGGGGTGAACGCTTAGGCGGTATGCTGCCATATTTCATCTTCATCTTGTGCCTTCAAGGCGCTATGGCCCCAGCGGCTGACTTAGGTGCCGGTGAGAAAGAGCGAGGTACATTAGAAACACTACTTATATCGCCGATAGACCGTCATAAGCTGGTACTGGGTAAATTCTTTACTATCGCTACTGCGGGTATAATTACTGCGCTTATTACCGTTTCTTCCATGGCTATATGGGGACTGGTGTTATCGCAAGGCATGGCCGTTGAGTTTGTGGTTAAGATCATGTCGATGATTGGTCTTGTGGACTTCCTGCTGATCTTTCTAATGTTGGTGCCAGTGGTGGCAGTTTTCGCCGCTATTCTACTATCACTTTCAATTTATGCTCGCTCGTTTAAAGAGGCGCAAAGCTACATGGGGTCACTGATTATGGTGGTTATTTTCCCTGTAATTATAGCCATGATGCCGGGTGTAGAGCTTAAAGGCGGCTGGGTTTGGGTACCGCTGACTAACGTTGCTTTGGCGATGAAAGAACTGTTCAAAGGCACCATGGACTACTTTGCGCTGTTTGGCATATTTACGTCTACCGCAGTGATTGCAACCGGATTGATTTTCTTCTGTATCCATTGGTTTAACAAGGAAAAGGTCCTGTTTAGATAACAAAACTGCTTACCTAGCATTCTTGTAACAAGCCCGCTAAACGCGGGCTTATTCTTTATTGAAGCAAGGTTTTTTTATGTGGTGGACAAAATTGATACTCGAAGTGCAGGTTCAATACGTTTTAGTTTTGTGTTTACTACACTTCAAAGTCGATACACTTGATAATTCCCTCCCAACCGGGAGGGATTTTTCCTTGAAGTACATAAGAATAGGCCAGCAACTCGGCAATTACATAATACAGCGATTCAGGGATATCTTGCCCCACATCAAGGGTAGCGAGGACTTCGCTTAAGTAAGGGTCTTCGTGAATTAATATCCCGGTTTCTTCAGCCATGGCAATGATGGCTTCTGCCAAATCTCCATAGCCTTTGGCAACCACTTTCGGCGCATTTTTTTTATCGCCTCCGTCATATTTTAGGCCAATAGCGCGCTTTGTTTTTTGTGAATCAGTCATAAATTCCTCATCTACACCCTGGTTTCAAAGATCTGATGAGGGCGTGAGCTTAATGACTCTGGTATGTGTCCCCGTTGGTAACTGGTGTTTTCTACAACTAATCCGAGGGAAGTAAGACGATTATGTAAATAGGGTAGGGTATCGCCAATGCGCCTAAGTACTTCATCGTTGGATGCATATAAGTCTAAAGTAATGGTGCTTTTATCAATTTTTGATTTTGCCAAAACTTGTCCGCTATCACCAATGTCCAGCTTCATCGTGATATTCCAAAGAGAACGCTCGCCTGTTTGTGCGTGCTTTTTGTTCTGCCCACCTTGCTCTCGTTTTATCAAGAGCTCTGGCGGACTGTGCTGCTGTGAAAGCGATGGCAAAATGTAATAAAAACTGTCTTGTCCTTGAATACGGCTGTCCACATTAGCAATTTTGTTTTGCTGGTGGCTACTTAACAGTGTCTTAAGTTGAGAAAGCAGCTGTTGTCGGCTGTCTAGCTGGTGCATGTCTTGGCTAACGCGACTTGGTTGAGCCGTTACCCCCATATTCGCCAACGTTTTTGAAACAATAGAGTCGGGCGCATCTATTTGCGCCTTTAAACCAGGTTGACGCTGCATGGCGCGACCCGCTAGTGCCAATTGAACTAAGGCAACCAATCCTTGAACAAAGCTGGAAGCGTTTACGGGAGAGGTTAAGTTTATTGGTGTGGTAACTAGCGCCTGTGTGGATATCAGCTGCTGCAGGCGTTGCGACAATCCTTGTTCATTCATATCTAGCGCTAGTTTCTTTGTTCCGCTTTTTACCACCTCGATAGCACTTTCATTCTCGCCAGCTACGCTCTCATTTGATTTTGAACCCGCTATAGTGGCGTGACTATCTGAAACCACTGGCGCTATTTCTGCCCCTTTACCTTGTGTAGCCGCCAGTTGTGCAGCGATATTGCTCAGTAAACTATTTGATAAGCCTTTGGCCTGTGAGCTTAACGCTTGTGCGAGAGAGGCAAGTGATACAAGCGAGGGTTTACGCCCACTGTCTTTTCCTTGCAGGCCATTATTCTCTGCTGAAGCGGCATCTTTCCCTTCAGTTAATATAGCTTTTGCCGATGCTAGCAGTTGTTCCTTGGGTGGCTTTGGAGGGCCGATAAATTCCCCATTGGATACCTTGGCTTGAGAAGCCTTCGCGTTGAGCGCATCAAGGCCTTTAAGTTGCTGCAAAATTTTATCAAAATGCTGAGCTTCATGTGCTTTAGGCATACCCTGGCTGGGCGGTAATCTTTCATTCTCCACAATAGCTATGAGTTGGTTTAGTGCTTGGTTTGTACTGCCTGTTTGGCTCAGTAATACTCGAGAAAGTGCAGTGATGGCATTGTGAACATCGGTGCCTTTAAGCGATGTGGGAGCCGCTGCCTTTAGGTTTGTAATGGATGAAGAGTCTTCAAGCGAGCTATTTCCCGTGACTGCTTCGAGCCCTTTCGCTGTCGCTTTTGGTAATTGCGAAAGGTTAAGTTTATTTACCTGCTCCTGCGTCAGAGTCGGGGCCGAGAGGGAAGACCCCTTGCTCTGAGGTACAACAATTTGTAATACCGCATTTTGTTGTGATGTACGAATCGAGAGCTTGTTGTCAGTTAAGGTCAACGCAGAAAGCACTTTTAACGCGTTAGTGTCGGCACCAGAACCTTTTAAAAGCGCGTTAAGTCGAGGCGGGTTACTCAAGTTATGCTCAACAGCTACGCCACCTTGCTTAAGTGCGCTGGAAATGAACTGTTGTTGTAAGTTGGTACTTACATTTTTATGAGTCATGGCAGCGAAATTATTGTCGTTGGTTGTTGGGCGAGCGCTTTCATTGGACAAACCTTGAGAGATTTGCAGCGCGATTCCACCGTTGCTAGCTCGGCTTAGTCCTATGACGACCTGTTGTCCAACTAGCTTTTGAAGCGCTGCTTTAGCCGTGCTATCAAGCTTTTCAGTATTAATGTCCGATAGGGGAATAACCTCATTTTTAGCGGTGGTGAGCATGAGTTGCCCAAAATTTTCACTCTTTGTAGAAATAGAAAGTTGACCTTTAAGCGTAACGGCGGCGTTATTTGCAGCAAGAGCTTGTGCCACGGCTTTCAGTAATTCAGCTTTTTCGGGCGCAGACAATGACACGCCTTGTTGAGACAAGCGTGTAGAAAGCAGCACTGCAGACTGAGTGTTTACCTGACTTTGAGAAGTATTTTGAGCACTTTTCGCTTCTGGGCCTGAGATATGATCAGGGGAGGTAGGCAAAAGTGCAAGCTGCGCATTATTAATTGCTTGGTTAGAAAGCTTAGCGCTGACTTCTGCGGGTAAGGCAACGTTGAGTACTTGAGCTGCTGACGATACATTTTTTGGTGTCACCGTTATCGATAGCACTCGTTCAGGTAAGCGTTCAACTATTACTTTCGCGGCATTATCTAAGGTGGCTGCCTGCGACAGCGCAGCGTTGGCAATAGCGGGAGAAGTACTTCGACTCGCCCCTTGAGTAGCGGCATCAACATTTACCTGTGACGGTAAAGATGTAGGGGAAGTCGTGCCCGTTGACTGATTCAGAGTCGCTGCCAATAGTGATGATAATGGTGTTGTCATAATTAAGATATCGGCACAGTCGCGCTTTTCCTTACTTATTTGAGTATAGCAAATTTGACTATAGCAAAGTGCTTTGAGGCTGTTTCATCATTAATAAGTGCTCATCGATAACGTACAGCGAAACCATTCGTTCTTAAGGCAGATGAACAATTTATTTTTGCGCAGAAAGACAACTCACCCTTGTTCTACTGGCTCTGTGGAAAAATGCCTTTGTCTTTGAAGTAAATCATATTTAATTGGAATTCGCGACTGCGAAAAAGCGTTCATGTGGTAGACTAGCGCCATTTTTTAAAACCTCTTTTTTAGGTTGGAGTAGCCAAGTAGTGTTAGAGGCGTGCGGATTAACGTGCAGCAAACGAGATAGAACCCTTTTTGAGGGGCTTTCACTGGTTGTTAATACTGGTGAGTTGCTGTACTTGCGCGGCCCTAACGGTGCAGGAAAAACCAGCTTACTTCGCATATTAACTGGGTTGAGTGCACCTGAGTCGGGCGCCGTTTTATATAACGGTGTAAACATTTCCGAAGACAAGACCGGCTATTATCGCGATCTTTTCTATTTAGGACATAAGAGCGGTACTAACGGCAGCCTTTCAGCCTTGGATAACTTATCATTTTGGTTAGCCCAACACAGTATATCGGTACAAGAAAATACGCTGTATGACGTCTTGGCAAAAGTAGGGTTAGTTGGGCTTGAAGATGTGCCTGTTAGGTATTTGTCGGCAGGTCAACAGCGTCGTGTGGCGCTATCAAGACTATGGCTTAAGCCAGCAAAGGTGTGGATATTAGACGAACCGTTTACAGCGCTTGATGTAAAAGGGGTTCACTTACTTGAAACAAGTATGAAAGAGCACGTTAGACGCGGTGGTCTTATTATTACCACTTCGCATCAAACACTGTCAGAAAATGCTGGGGAACACCGCGTATTTGACCTGGAGTACCGCTTTTAATGTCACTTTACCAAGGTATTTTTAAACGCGACATGCACATTGCGTTCAATCAAAAAGCGGAATTGGTGCAACCACTGATGTTTTTACTCATGGTGGTAACCTTATTCCCTTTAGGTGTAAGCCCTTCTCCTGATACCCTTCAGCGCATTGGACCGGGGGTAATTTGGATTGCGGCAATTTTGTCATCACTTATGGCAATGGAAAGACTGTTTCGCGATGACTTCCAAGACGGTTCGCTAGAACAGTATATGCTCTCTGGTCTGGCATTGCCGGCGGTGAGCGCGGTGAAGGTAGCTGCCCATTGGCTGGTCAGTTTTGTGCCTTTATTATTGCTTTCTCCACTGCTAGCGATGTTTTTGAATCTAACGGTCGATATGTATATCGCCCTCGTTTTAACATTGTTGCTGGGAACGCCATTACTTTCTTTAATTGGCGCCATTGCGGTAGGACTTACCGTTGGATTGCAAAAAGGTGGGGTGCTGTTGGCATTGCTACTTATCCCTGTCTTTATTCCGTTACTGATATTTGCCACGTCGGCTGTGGATTCTGCCGCACTGCAATTACCTTATCATGCGCAACTTGCTATTATTGCCGCCATGCTTTTATTGGCTGCGGCATTGGCACCGTTTGCCATCGCGTATTCTTTAAAAGTGAGTCAAAACTAATGTGGAAGTGGTTACACCCCTACGCGAAGACAGAGCGCGCGTATCAGCTCTGCCTAACTTTACAGCCTTGGTTTTGGGTTGGTGCTTTAGTGTGTCTGAGCATTGGCACTGTATGGGGGCTGGCATTTGCGCCTCAAGATTATCAGCAAGGTGATTCGTTTAGAATTATCTATATCCATGTACCTAGTGCAATCTTGTCTATGGGTACTTATGTCGCCATGGCAATTGCAGCCTTGGTGGGTATGGTTTGGCAGTGGCGCACCGCTTATATGAGCATGATTGCTATGGCGCCTATCGGCGCAGTAATGACGTTTATCGCTTTGTTCACTGGCGCCGCGTGGGGCAAGCCAATGTGGGGCGCTTGGTGGGTGTGGGATGCACGCCTAACTTCAGAGCTTATTCTGCTTTTCTTGTACATGGGCGTGATTGCTCTTTACGGTGCTTTTGAAGATAAACAGCAGGCGGGTAAAGCCGCAGGCGTGATGGCGCTGGTGGGCGTAGTAAATATTCCTATTATTCACTACTCGGTAGAATGGTGGAACACGTTACATCAAGGCGCGACCATTAGTAAATTCGACAACCCTTCAATTGCCCCTGAAATGCTGTGGCCGTTGTTAATTAACCTGCTGGGCTTCGCTTTTTTTATTGGAGCTGTGACCACTGTACGATTACGTAATGAGATTGTGCTTAGAGAGATGCACAGGCCTTGGGTACAAGCCTTGGCAGCAGAGAAAGTGTCGAAACAGACCAGCGGCTCACCTAACGGTAATTTAAAAGAGGGCAGTTAAGATGCAGTTTGAATCCTTTGCCGATTTTTTAAATATGGGCGGCTATGCATTTTATGTATGGCTTTCTTTTGGCGTTACCTTCTTAGCAATGGGCATTATCGCTATTCAGAGTTTTAGTAAACATCGCGACCTTTTAAAGCAGGTAGTGGTGGAAAAAGAGCGCAAAGCGCGGATTAAACAAGCGCGACAGCAACAGCAAGACAGCATGTAGTATTAATGCGAAAAGTGAACTTAGTATTCATTTGCGTTTTTATTGTTTATTAGTTTTTTCGAAGAGAGAGTTGCATGAACCCGAGACGAAAGCAGCGACTAGCCGTAGTGGGAATTATCGGTTTTTTAATAGTAAGTGCAATTGGATTGATGCTTTACGCCCTAAACGACAGTATTGACCTTTTTTATACGCCAAGTGAAATTATTGAAGGTAAAAACGGCCAGAAACCGCAGGTTGGCCAGCGTCTTCGTATAGGCGGTATGGTGGTACCTGGCAGTGTAAAAAGGGATCAAGAAAGCTTAGCGGTGAGCTTTGACCTTATCGATACTGGCCCAACAGTCACTGTGACTTACACCGGCATCCTTCCTGATTTATTCCGTGAAGGCCAGGGCATTGTAGCAACGGGTGTACTCACTGGCGCGAGCAACATAAAAGCGCAGGAAGTGCTAGCTAAGCATGACGAAGAGTACATGCCGCCAGAACTTGCTGAAAAAATGAAAGGCATTAAGCATGTAAAACCTGAAAATATGCCAACGTATGAGTCGTCAAACGGCGCCGGGAGCAAATAATCTATGGTACCTGAAATTGGAAATATTGCGCTGACGCTTGCGCTAGTGCTCTCTATATTATTGGCCGTTTATCCGCTATGGGGGGCTCACCGTCAGCACGAAGCGTTAATGGCAACCGCCAAACCACTGGCAATCGGCTTATTTACCTTCACGCTTATCGCCTATGTATGCTTAACCTACGCCTTTGTGACTGACGATTTCAGTGTGGCGTATGTTGCCCAGCATTCAAATAGTCGACTTCCTATTTATTATAAAATTACCGCCGTGTGGGGCGGCCACGAAGGCTCATTTCTTCTGTGGGTGTTGATGCTTTCCATATGGACAGTAGCAGTGGCGATATTCAGCAAGGGTATTCCTCTTGCTATGGTTGCAAGGGTGCTGTCGGTGTTGGGAATGGTGGGCATCGGTTTTTACTTATTCATGCTGCTTACCTCAAACCCGTTTAACAGCATGCTGCCGTTTTTCCCGGTAGATGGACGAGATCTTAATCCACTGCTGCAAGATTTTGGCATGATCATTCACCCGCCTATGCTTTATATGGGCTATGTTGGCTTTTCTGTCGCGTTTGCTTTTGCAATTTCAGCACTAATTTCAGGTCAGCTAGACTCAACCTGGGCACGCTGGTCAAGGCCCTGGGTCATTTCTGCTTGGGCGTTTCTCACCGTGGGCATTGCGCTAGGTAGCTGGTGGGCGTATTACGAACTTGGCTGGGGTGGCTGGTGGTTCTGGGACCCAGTAGAGAACGCCTCTTTCATGCCTTGGCTGGTCGGTACTGCGCTAATGCACTCGCTAGCCGTAACCGAAAAGCGAAAGGCGTTTAAGTCGTGGACCGTACTGCTTGCAATTGCCGCATTTAGTTTGAGTTTACTTGGCACCTTCTTAGTACGTTCTGGAGTGATTGTTTCGGTACACTCGTTTGCAAGCGATCCTACCCGAGGCTTATTTATACTGGGAATATTGATTGTACTTAGTGGCTTTGGCTTGCTGCTTTACGCTATGCGAGCAGCTTCACTTAAAAGCCCAGGCCGCTATCAAGCGTTTTCCCGTGAAGTGTTGTTAATGGGTAATAACGTCTTTTTGTGCGCAGCAACACTAGTTGTATTGTTGGGTACACTACTGCCACTTGTACATAAAGAGTTAGGCCTAGGCAGTATTTCTGTAGGCGCTCCGTTCTTCAATCAAATGTTCACCTTATTGATTGTGCCATTCGTACTAATGCTAGGTCTTGGCCCGCTCACGCGCTGGAAACAGCAAAAAGCCAGTGAATTACAAAAACAGCTATCAATCGCTGGCGGTATTGCACTAAGTGCAGGTGTGTTAGTGAACTTTGCCTATGATGAACCAACCTATATGGGCGTTTTAGGCATGGTGCTGGTGTTTTGGATTTTAGTCACTACAGTGCAAGAGGTGTTGCAGCGTCTATCGGCAATGCCATCAAGTAACAGTGACAATGCATCGGTGCTATCTAAACTTCGCAAGCTTACGCCAAGCCACTGGGGAATGGTGCTGGGCCATGTGGGTTTTGCTATCTGCATTATCGGCATTACGCTGGTTTCAAACTATGAAATGGAGCGCGATGTGCGCATGGACATCGGCGATACCGTTTCTCTTGGCGGTTATGACTTTAGCTTTAGAGATGTCGTCAAAGTCCAAGGTCCGAACTTTGAGGCGGACAAAGGCGTATTCGACGTTTATCAAGACGGTGAATTAATCGCGCATCTAGAGCCTGAGAAGCGTTTGTATATAGTACAGCGTATGCCGATGACTGAAGCCGCTATTCACTCAAATCCTATAAGAGATTTATTTATCGCTATGGGCGAGCCTTTAGACAATGGCGCATGGGCCATCCGTATTTATATTAAGCCATTTGTTATCTGGCTATGGGCGGGCGCAGTGGTTATGGCTATAGGCGGTATCTTCTCTATTAGCGACAAACGTTACCGTATGGCTAAAGTAAAAAAGATCAAACGTGTATTTGGTGGGAAAGGTAAAAACGACGCTGAGCAATCTCATGGTCAAGTATCCACTCCATCAAATGCGTCAGTGAAAGGAGGCGCATAATGAAAAAAGCACCACTCGTTGCTATTCCGTTAGTGTTGTTTTCTTTGCTGGTCATTTTTCTGTTTAAGGGGCTTTTTTCTGACCCCAGAGAGTTAGATTCTCAGGTTCAGGATAAGACGTTACCTGCATTCTCACTGCCAGACCTGATGAAGCCAGAGGTGACCTATACGCCTGAAGATTTAAAGGGCAAGGTCACCATATTAAATGTATGGGGTGTATGGTGCGTGACCTGCGCTGTTGAGATGCCGTATCTCACTCAGCTAAAGAACGAACAAAACGTTCACATTGTGGGTTTGTATTTTGATCAGGACTTAGACCCAGACTTTGGCACAAAAACACTGAGCCGTGTTCAGCAAGAAGTTACCGACATGCTCAGCCGTTACGGTAACCCTTACGCGTATAATATTTTTGATGTCTATCGCGATACGTCGCTCGACCTTGGAGTAACAGGAGCGCCTGAGCACTTTGTTATCGACGCTGAAGGAATTATTCGCATGCACCACATAGGCGATATTAACGAGCGTGTTTGGAACACCAAAGTTGGCCCGCTATACAACAAGCTGGTGGCAGAAGCTTCTGGCAAAACAGGCAATGACAAAAAGGTAGATGTGGATGCAGTGATGGTCTCAGAGCCTAACTTGTCGAACACGCTTAATGAAAAAAATAACCAGAGCACCACAAGTGCACAGGGAGGGGAATAATGATGTTATCGAAAACTTCCTCTCACAGTCTCGCGAGTTTGAAAGCCATTGCCCTAAACGTTTTAGCACTGCTGTTTGTGCTTAGTGCTTTTTCGGTAAGTGCGGTTGAAGATAAGTTTTCTTTCGACACGCCAGCTCAGCGTGAAAGCTTTTTAAAGCTTACCGCCGAATTACGTTGCCCTATGTGTCAAAACCAGAATATTGCTGATAGCGACGCCATGATTGCCCATGACATGCGCCGAAAAGTGTACGCGTTACTAAAGCAAGGCAAAACAGAGCAAGAAGTGATTGATTTTATGAAGTCACGCTATGGTGATTTTGTGCATTATCAACCGCCAGTTACAGCTGCGACCTTGTGGCTTTGGGCTGGCCCTGTTTTGTTTATTTTTATTGCCCTAATTGTGGTGATTCGCCGCAAATCGGTAACACCACCAGAAGATATGGCCGCTAAGTTAGCTAAAGCAGATGAAATGTTGGAGCGAGAGAAAGAATGAGTTGGTCTGAGTTTTATATTATTGTTTCAGGCTTAATTACGCTTGTTCTACTAATTGTCGCTTTCCCATGGCTGCGTAATAAAAGTCATGCAAAACAAGACAGTTTAAGCAATACGCAAATTGTTAAGCAGCGCCTTGCTGAACTTGATCGTGAAGTGCAAGAAGGGCTCATTAGTGAGCATGACAAACGACAAGCCGTTGACGAACTAAAACTAGCGCTGGTAGATGAAAGCGCATTTCAATCTCATAAAACGGGTAATGCAAAGCTTCCGCTCGCGATTGGCGCCGTGCTTGCGATAGCCTGCGGAGTGATTGTATATGCGCAGGTAAACCAAATGGGTCGTGTTGCCCAGGCAGCCCAAGCTATTGAAGCGCTGCCCGAGTTGAGTCAACAGCTTGCCAGCGGTAATGCGAATAACCTGACTCAACAAGACATTGCTAGCCTTGCTCTCGCTATTCGCCAGCGTTTGAGAGAAGAGCCAGAAGATGACACGGGATGGATGTATTTTGGCAGATTGATGCTGAGTATTGGTCAAGAAGTGCAGGCCATTGAAGCTATTGATAAAGCGGTAAGTTTGGCGCCGTCTAACTCTGCTAATCGCATTACGCTTGCTCAGGCCTTGATGACCACAGGGGATGTAAACAACTTAGAACGTGCACAATCTATCTTATTGGGCTTGCTAAACGACAATCCAGCAAATGATAATCTTGCGTTGATGATGGCGGTGGTCTCTGCTCAACTTGGCGACCTTGAAAATACTCAGCGTTTTTATAAGCAAGTTGAAGGCAAGTTGCCAGCAGATAGCGACATGGCGCAGCGTTTAGTTGCGCGTATAAAAGAGCTACAAGGGAATGCCAGTGTAATGGCAGCACTACAAAATACAGCTGCTGAAATTACTGATACATCAACAGCGCAAAATGCCAGTAGCGAAGCGAAAAATGCTAGTAGCGAAGCTCAAAGTGATAGCAGCGAAGCGCAAACCGGCTTTAATATTACGGTGAATTTATCTGACGACGCTAATACAAAAGCGCCTAAAGAGGGTTTTCTGATAGTTTTCGCTCAAGACGCAAACTCTGACAACAAAATGCCCGCTGCTGTAGTTAAACTGCCCATAGAAGACTTCCCTGTTTCCGTTACTCTAACCACAGAGAACGCAATGATGCCACAATTCACGCTAGCAACACTGTCTGATGTGGTGGTTACCGCAAGGCTATCTAAAGATGGTAATGTGGCAGTTGCAAAAGGCGAATGGCAAGGCAGTGTGAGCGCAAGCGTTACTGCCAACGAAATATCTTCACTAAGCGTTATTATTGATAAGGAATTATAAGTATGGAACTGTCTAAATCACTCGCCACTGGGTTGATTATTGCCGCAAGTCTTTTAGGTGGCTGTGCGAGTAACCATACTCAAGATCAGGCTCAAGCGTATTCTCAAGACACTGGGGCGAGCGCGGCTGTAGTGGATACTTCAGACCCCCGCGACCCGTTCGAGCCGGTTAACCGTGAAATCTGGGATTTTAACTGGGATGTGTTGGATGCCTATATCTTACGCCCAATAACGGTTACCTACGTGACGGTAATGCCTCAGCCTGCGCGAACTGGTTTGGTGAACATCACGGACAACCTACAAGAGCCTGCTAACTTTTTGAATAATATGTTTCAAGGTAAGGTTGATGATGGCTTAGATAGCATGGCACGTTTTTTAATTAACACCACGGTAGGGTTAGTTGGCACGTTTGATGTTGCGTCTAAAATTGGTATTGAGCGTAAACGTGAGCAGTTTGGTGAGACTCTGGCTGTGTGGGGATTAGATACCGGGCCTTTCTTAATGCTGCCGTTTTTAGGCCCAAGCGATCCGCGAAGCTTTACCGGTGATTATGTCGACGGTTTTGCCTTTCCAATGTCGTTACTTGAAGGTTCTGTAAACTTAGCGCGTATTGGTATTTCGGTACTTGAAACAAGAGCCCAATTACTTGATCAAGAAGCGCAGCTAGAGCAGTCTGTTGATGACTATGCTTTTGTGAAAAATGCTTATTTTGAGAATCTAGAATTTCGCGTTACTGACGGTAAAAGCGGCGATAAAGCCATTGATGATGAGCAGCTAGACGACTTTGCTGATTTTGAAGCGATGTTGGAAGGCAATGACTTTGATAGCTATGAAGAAGCGTCAGAAGAAGCAGTCGAAGAGTCTATAGATTCAG
This sequence comes from Alteromonas sp. G4i13, assembly GCF_054960505.1. Classification (NCBI taxonomy): domain Bacteria; kingdom Pseudomonadati; phylum Pseudomonadota; class Gammaproteobacteria; order Alteromonadales; family Alteromonadaceae; genus Alteromonas; species Alteromonas sp. G4i13. The sequence continues at coordinate 59,276 of NZ_JBHNYX010000001.1, forward strand.
AAGATGCGTCAGCTGATGACAGTGAGAAAACTAAGCTAAAAGAAAAAGACGCCAAGTCGGAAGATGGCAAATAGAGAAAGAGTAATAAATAAAACGATGTTGGATAAAGTTCGGGGCAGGGTTTAGTTATTATTATCTAATCTCACCTTCAACGTCACTCCAGCCATATATGCGCCGCATAAAAAAGCCATGCTCAACAGCATGGCTTTTTAGTTCTGGAAAGTTGAACAGACCTATCGGCAGCGTTCAAATGCAAAACTAGTCCTTTGGATAGCCCATTGGGTTTTGCGACTGCCAATTCCATGTGTCTGCACACATGTCTTCTAAGCCTTTTTCAGCATGCCAATTGAGTTCTGTGGCTGCCTTAGTAGGATCGGCGTAACAGGCTGCCACATCACCGCTTCTACGCGGAGCAATTTTATAAGGTACAGTTTTACCCGAGCCTTTTTCGAAAGCTTTGATCATTTCGATTACTGAATAGCCCTGACCTGTTCCAAGGTTGTACTTATCTAAGCCCATATTGAGGTTCAAGCGATCAAGTGCTTTCAAGTGACCGTTGGCTAGATCGACAACATGGATATAGTCTCGAACACCTGTGCCATCAATTGTATCGTAGTCGTCACCAAACACGCTTAGTTGCTCTAGCTTACCGGTAGCAACCTGAGAGATATAAGGCATTAAGTTGTTCGGAATACCGTTGGGATCTTCACCGATTTGGCCAGACTCGTGTGCGCCCACCGGGTTGAAGTAGCGAAGTAATACAATGTTCCAGTCATTATCGGACACATAGAGATCACTAAGCATATGTTCAACCATAAGCTTCGACATACCGTAAGGGTTTGTCGGGTGGCCTGTCGCCATATCTTCACGTAGGGGTAGTGAAGCAGGATCGCCGTAAACCGTAGCAGAAGAACTAAACACAATGTTCTTTACGTTGTGCTTTTGCATGGCTTTACATAACGTTAGTGTGCCATAAACATTATTTTCATAGTAAGAAAGCGGCTTTTGCACAGACTCGCCAACGGCTTTTAAGCCCGCAAAGTGAATAACGGCATAAATGTTATGCTCGCTGAATATGTCATCTAACACGGCGGTATCGCGAATGTCACCTTGAACAAACGTAACCGTCTTGCCTGTTAATGCTTCTACGCGACGAAGTGATTCAGCACTTGCGTTTGCAAGGTTATCCAATACTACAACACCGTAGTTTTGTTCAAGTAACTGTAAAACTGTGTGACTACCTATATAGCCTGCACCACCAGTGACTAAGATGGTCTTCATGCATTCTCCTTGCTAGACGGTTGCGCAATGTATTTAGCGCAGATGGAATATTGAATAGGTTTTACAACCAATGGATAAACTAAAAATACCACAAAAGCCCACAGTAACGAGGTCCAATTTGACGCGGTTTGAAGAATAAGTGCGAATACGGGGACAATGACGAGTAATTTTAGAACATTCAGTAAGGTTTTCTCTGGTACAGAAAGGCGCTTTGCGGCCTGGTCGAGCAATTTAACGCGCTCTGTCAATGGAAGACCTTGTAAGGCAGGAATGTCTCTTGTAGAAAAATAAAACTTCATAGGTTTATGAAAAGCCCTTAATAAAAAACCGCCGGAACGTTACGTTGCGGCGGTTATTGTAGGGTAATTGGTCAGCACTTAAAACATGCTAACAATAAATTACGCTTTTTGTTCAATGCCTGCTTTTTCCCAGAAGCGAGATTTAAAGCTCATTAAACCAATCACGATAGCAATGGCAATGCTAAATAGGGCAATTTGAAGATACAGGTCTGGCATTTGCTCTACGTTCTCAGGGTCGAAGTTACCTGAAAGTAAACCAGCAATGATGTTACCAATAGAGTAAGTCAGTACGAATACCCCCATCATTTGCCCTGCGAAACGCTTAGGCGATAGCTTACTTACTGCACTTAGTGCAACCGGGCTCAGGCACAGCTCACCAACAGTGTGTAAGAAGTAAGTGGTAACAAGCCACATAGGCGCAACTTTAAGGCCTTGTGCAGCATATTGAGACGCCATAAACATTACCAAGAAGCCCGACGCCATAATAACGATACCAATGGCACACTTAATTGTGTACGACGGGTCGATCATTCGTTTCGCAAGGTTAATCCAAAGAGCAGCGAAGAAAGGCGACAAAATAATGATAAATAGCGAGTTTGAAAGCTGGAACCATACCGTTGGGATAGCGTCCATCCCAAACCAAGAGGTAAGTAGCGAGCCGCTTTCAAGTACGCGGTCGGTGTAGTTCTGAGCGAATAAGTTGAGTGAAGAGCCAGCTTGTTCGAAACCAGACCAGAAACACGCTGAAGCAACACACACTAAAAACAGCGCCCACATGCGCTTCTTCTCGTTGTCGCTTAGCTGACCTTTGAAATAAATAAAACCAAAGTAAGCGAAGAAAATAATGGTAAATACAACGGCAACTTGTTGAGCAAGAGCTACAGGCTCAATAACGATAGTGCCCATGTGCGCAAGCACAATTACCACAACAGCAAGTGCAACCACAGCCCATACGCCCATCCATGCGCGCTGTTTAGCTGCACCTTGATATGGATTTGCAGGAGCAACAGAATCAGCCGATAACGAACGGTTGCTGAAGTAATACTGAATTAGGCCGATTGCCATACCAATGGCAGCTGCTCCAAATGCGTAGTGCCAGCCCCAATTTTCCTGTAAATAACCGGTAACTAAATAGGCAATAAGTGAACCGATATTTATGCCCATGTAGTACAGTGCATAACCACTGTCACGACGGCCATCGTCGTCACCATATTGCTGGCCAACCATTGCTGAAATGTTAGGTTTAAGTAAGCCAGTACCTGAAGCAACAAGGATAAGGCCGACAAAGAAAAGGTTTTGCAAGTCTATGGCGAGTACCACGTGGCCTGCGAAGATAATAATACCTCCGTACCATACGGCGTTCTTACCACCAATTAAGCGGTCCGCTAACCAGCCGCCCGGTAAACCTAGGAAATATACCGCACCTGTGTATAGGCCGTAGATAGCGCCAGCGGTTGCAACAGTAAAACCTAAGCCTTGTGTCTGTAAGCTCGCGGTCATGAAAAGAACGAGTAGCGCGCGCATTCCGTAATAACTCATGCGCTCCCACATTTCTGTAAAGAATAGCGTTCTTAGGCCCCCTGGATGGCCGAAAAAGCTAGTATCGTTAGATGGTTTCATAATTATATTTTAATTCCATATTGCTTATGGTTGTTATTGTAGAGCACTTATAGGATAGGCTCTTTGATAGTAGTCCGTAAGGCGGATAGCTTCTTATACTAGAGCTTGCTTAAAGACACAAGATTTGGGCGACAAACTTCATTAAAGCTGTGTCAATCGGCTAAGTCTTGTACGACTTAGCCGATTGAATAATGATTTGCTAAAGAGATGGAAGCACTAAAGCTCGCGGATAGTAGCTACTATAATTCGCACTATTCCATAGATAAGCAACAATGAAACACCAAACAGTACAAGGTTGTAAATTACGGTGGGGTAAGCATTGTCATCTGGAAGGGTAGGCGATTCTACTGTTACCAAATGTTGTAGTTTTTGATATGCCTCTACTCGCGCATTTTCTAAAGTAATCAGCGATGAAGAGTACGCTTGAATGGCCAATTGAAGCTGAACCTGAAGGTTACTGTATAGCGCCATAAGCTCACTTACAGACAGTGCCTCACTTTCTCCTTCAGCAGTACTAATTCGCTCCTTCTGCTTTTCTACTTCTTTTTGTAGTGCAGCTATTTCACGCTTAATGTTAATCACTTCTGGCGCGACGTTAGACATCATGGTCGACATAGTGCTCAGCTCAGCTTTTTTCTGGGCGAGGGTTGCCTCTAATGAAAAAGCGATTTGCTGAAACGCTGCACCTTCGGCAGTAGGGTCGAGCACGTTGTATTTGGATTGAAAGGCTAAAATTTCAGTTTTTGCTTGTTGAAGCTTTTGTTCAACAATCTCATGTTCACCTTTCGCAAAAGTAAGCTTTGATTTCGCTAAGTTGTTATTGATGTTATTAATAAACTCTTCCGCTTTATCAACAATAGCTTGGTTTATTATTTGCGCATATTCAGCGTCGAAAGCGCGAGTTCGCAAACTAATGACAGAAGACGCCGAATCCACGCTAACGTCAATATGGTCTAGATAGAACTGGTAAAAGTCTTCTTGCTTATGTGAAGACGACAAACCGCTAAACATATCAGCTTTGTCCGACATGTAGTGCTCACGAAGCCCTATGGTTTTATCGAGATACTTAATCATGTCGGCAGATTGAATGTAAGCTTCAACAAGCTGACTTTCTGTACCACCTGACGCGCCTGAAACACCGGCTGCCATAAGCAGGGATGAAGGGTCGAAGCTGCTGCCGCCGTCACTTGACTTAACAATAAGTTGGCTTTTACTTTCGTACTGTGGCGCAGCCCATAGAACAAGGTATACGGCGTAAAGTACCCATGGAAGTACAAGCAAGAGCATCTTGTGCTTGCTGAGAAGGGCATTGAGCTGTGTAAGAGATTTTTCCACTGTGATTTGAACCTATTTAAGTGATTTCTTATTGTCTGCATCCTGCGTATAAACGTCGATGCCTTCTTCGAGATCGTGATAATAAGTAAGTTTGCCTTCATCTATGATAACGGCAGACGTACAGAACTCGCGGATTTGGTCGAGTTCATGGCTAACCATAATAACGCCCGCTTGTTCACTTTTTTCTTTTAGCGACAAACGTGCTTTTTTTCTGAATAGCGGATCGCCCACCGAGGTTGCTTCATCGATAAGGTAAATATCAAAATTGATATTCATACAGCACGCAAACACGAGTTTGGCGCGCATACCTGAGGAGTATGTGCGCACGGGAAGGTCGAAGCGTTTACCTAACTCGGCAAACTCTTGCACTCGCTCTTCGTATTCTGTAAGCGATTTGACGTTGTTAATTCGGCCCACAAAACGCGTATTTTCTCGCCCTGTCATTTGTGGGTGAACACCTGTTTGAAGCGCTACAGGCCAAGACATAGATTTGTTGGTTAAAACGCGCCCTTTGTCAGGGTATTCACTTTTCGCTAGCATTCGGAAAAGGGTGGATTTACCTGCACCGTTTTTACCTAAAATTGCGACATTATTTTCCGTTGGGAAATCAAAATTCAAATTTTTGAAAATATATTGGGGGCCCATTTTACTGGGGTAGCTCTTAGTTAAATTCTCAATTCTTATCATCGTGACAACACCTTCTTCCATGTGATGTGATACATCGAAAGACTTAGAAAGAGAAAAATAATGGTAATCTCAATTACAAAACCTAATGAAACACCATTAGTGCCATAGGATTCGAAACAAGCGTAACGAGCTAGTTCATTAAAATGAACAAGAGGGTTCCAAGTTAAGTACGGCCAATATTCTTCGGGTAAGTCTTGAAGGCTGAAAAAAACGCATGAAATAAACATTAGTGGGCGGGTAAGCATTGATTTTATCTTATCCACTTCCGGCACGAATGCGGCAGCGATAGCAAAAATCATCCCTATGGATATTGAAAATACCCACAAAAGAAGAAACAGAGATATCAGCAGCAACGGGTCATTTACCGTAAAGGTCTCGCCCATCAGGTAAAGCGCAAGACATAGTAATGCGACAACCACTACCTTTACTGAAAACTCGAGGAAGCCCGCTGTGAGTATCGCTGAAATAGGTTGAACCTGTCTGAACGCATAGAGCGGCTTATTTCTGCGCACAGAAGTTGATACTGACTGGAGGCATGTAGTTAAAGACTGCAGCCCGACCATTCCGATCATCATAAACAGAAAAAGAGGAATAGAGTGGATATCATCGCCGCTGATCAGTCCACGAAGGTATGACAGCGCGAAGATAAAGGCAAAGGGCTCTAAAAATGCCCATCCCAAACCAAATTTATCGTTAAATTTACTTTGAAGCTCGCGCAGGAAAAGCGCGAATATCACGCCTCTCCATGCGTAGAGCTGGTCTTTAAACGTTACCATGTTTAATTAGTAGCTACGTTGGCTGCAATAGCAATTTGATAAACAATTTGAGTAATGTCTTTAACTGCTTGCAGTAGCTTGGTATCGATAGCAGGCAATACGATGATCTGATCGCCTGGTTCTAACTTACTATCGTTGCTTGCTAGGAATGAGCTGTTGATGCTAGTAAAGGTAACATTACCATTCTTACGAACAATAAGGATTCGTTCGTCTTCAGCACGTTCAGTGAAACCGCCCGCCCAAGCAACATAATCTTCAGTCGTGGCTTCTGGGTTAAAGACTACTGACTGAGGAAGTAACACTTCACCACCTACGTGCACTAAGTCAGTTACCTCTGGGATGACAATGGTGTCATTCGGTTCTAGCAGAATGTTTGCGATATCACCATTTTCAGAAACTACGACTCTGCCTTGAGGCTCAATTTGGCGAGCACGTGCGATAAAGTCAGCGACAAGCTGAGCTTCTTGGGCACGGATGGCTCCTTCACCCGTAGAGCTAATGGGAGCGGTATACATGCTCCGCTCAAGACGCTGAAGACCTTCTTCGATGATTTCTTTTTGCTTTACAGCAACGCTTTCTCTTAACAGATAAATGTTCTGGGTATCAGAAAGGGCTGTATCTGATTCGATGTGATCTAGTACATCGATAAGGCGTGTGCCTTTATCAACCATAATCTGAGAGGCACCAGCAAATGCGCCAGCCACATTAATGCGATAGATTTGGGGCTCGTGGTCAGCAAGGTATTCAACCGTGTCGCCTGCACTTAGTTCAAGTGAAGCAAATTCATCCAAACTCAAGTAGCGAGCAAACTGTTTGTTATTTCGAATACCAGATACCGAAGCATGGGAGGAAAACTCACCTGGTCGCGCAAAGTAATTCACCACGCCGCCGTTCAATTCTTCGTTAAGAAACTCAAAGGTGAAGCTATTTCGAGCGCCTGTTTCAACGACAATAGTGTTGCCAATTGGGTGCACTAATATGGTATCGCCATCTTTAAACGACATCTGAGGCAACTTACCATTTCTGAAAAATGCATATAAATCGGCAGTAGCAACGACATTACCATTGCGCACTACGTCTATCTGTCTAAAACTTCCGCGCTGAAAATCAATACCACCGGCGCGTTTTAGGTAATACAGCACGCTATCTGAGGCGAGGCCTGCATATTGACCTGGTCTTAGCACCGGGCCAGAAACAAAAATTGACACGGGCGTTGACGTAAGGAGGTTTACGTAAACATTTACATCGTTTGTATAAACCTGTCTGATTTTTGCAGTAACGGTTTGATTTACACTGCCAGCAGGTGTATTTGCAACACGGATAGGACCAATGTTAGGAATAAAAATATTGCCTTGATTATCAACAGTTACTACATCTGAAAAGTTAACTGCGCCCCATAGCCAAATTGAAATTTTATCGCCCGGTGCGACCAGATAGTTGTCATTAAGGCCTGAGCTACGCTCTGATTCAAAACCACCAATAAATAAATTGGCTGCGAACGGAGGATTCTCCATAGGCGCTTGCGCAGGGAAAACGGTATCTATTGTCGGTTCGCCAGGCAAGTTCACACCATTGCGGGGTTGGGTTGAAAATTGACCCATGGTGTTCGCAGAACTGCTAGCGCCTGGAAGCGTTCGCTGGGTTGAAATACTCAGTGGCGATACGGACTGATTAGCAATGCCGCTACTCTGGCTCTGCTGAGCTCTTTCTCTTAATTGCTGCAATTGTTCCACGCTTTGCGCGCTTGCAGTGCCAACATAAGCGAAAAGAAGTGACGTTGCACAAGCCGCTAGCGTCAGGCGCTTTAAAGTTTTTTTGATGCTGGTTGACTGCATTTATCTATTCACCTTGCACTGTTGCCGAAGCTACTAAGGGAGTAATTACTCGCCATTGACCGTTTCGCTGACATGTCGTCATTTTACGCTGAATATCAGAAGACGCTGTTTCACCGTCTTGTAAAGAAAATCGGATACATTTATTGCCTGTAGCGGATATATAGTGCTTCAAGGACTCGTATTGGTGGCCATTGAAGCGTATTGAAAATGATTCCTGCGTATCATGATAAATGTTGGCTTTTGGAATATTTATTGCAAGCTCTTTGTCCGGTGCAAGGGAATAAGCAAGAGAAGAATGCACCAAAGGAATGTCAGCCTTAGTGGCGGTAGGAGTGTTAGAACACCCAGCTACGCCTACCGTAACTACGATAGGTAAAATTAGACGAGATAATTGTTTGAACATTAGCTTTCATATCCATATAGCAATTTCGCGCTAGGATAACATAAGTTTTAAAAAAAGCATGTTCGCTATCGCAGTTGCTGAATTGTCTGAGTCTTCACCAAGACCGCAATATAGAAGACAAGTTCATATCAATAGTGTAACTCGATATGTTTTTGGCATTGCAAAGATTGGAAACTGGAAATAGACGAGTAAGTTAACAGGTTAAAGGAATAAAGAAGTTATTCAATCGTTACAACAGAAGCTGAGATAGTTCGAGAGAGGCGGCGAGAAGACGCACAACAGGTTCTCTTTTTAGCGGTGATTGAGGTTATTCTCGCAACAAATGAGTTTTTGACACGTTTTGATACGTTATTTATGCATGAAGGGTGGTTACTTAGACAAATGTTTTATATTATATCGAAGTTTTCTATCCGCATACTCATAACAAGATGCCCTCATCGCGCTGGAAGAAATGGAAGTTGTAAATAAATGGAAGCAACATTTAGTTTTTTATCAAAATTTGCATGTGTATTGACAGAAACTACTACAAATAGCTGTGTTTTTGTCGGTAACGCGAGGTTGTGTGTTTTATGCTAGCTTATTTGCAGTTTGTCCCGCTTTTTACTGCATTTTTCGTCGCCCTTATTCTCTTGGTGGTCATGACGCCTTTAGCGCATCAATTTGGTTTGGTTGACCAGCCATCAGCGCGAAAACGTCACGCCGGAATTGTACCTCTAACAGGTGGTGTGGCTATTTTTATGGCCGTGCTTGTTGCCAGCGTCGCGACAGATGTGTGGATGAAAAACAATCCTCTGTTTTTCACCGCATCAGCATTTGTTGTGTTACTTGGTATGCTAGACGACCGTTTTGACCTGAGTGCCAAAGGTCGCCTTATGTGCCAATTTGGTGTTGCAGCAATCATGGCATGGAGCGCGCAAAACTATATTACATCTTTGGGTAATATCTTCGGAACAGGTGAGGTATTTCTCGACCTAGGTGGGTATTTCTTTACGATCATTTGTGTGGTCGGTGTCATAAATGCGTTTAACATGATAGACGGTATTGATGGATTAGCCGGCGGTATGAGCCTTGTTATTCTGTTAACAGTTGCGGGCTTTTTGATCTTTACTGGTAACGGAGCCTCCATCATGGAGCCGCTTATCATCGTTGCAGCTATTGTTCCGTTTCTTGCTTTTAATTTGAGTTGGAAAGGGTTTAAAGGCAATAAGATATTTATGGGTGATGCTGGCAGTATGTTCGTTGGGCTCACTATCGTTTGGTTGCTTGTTGATCACACTCAAGGTGAATCTGCCGCATTTAGACCCATTACTGCGGTGTGGTTAGTCGGACTTCCATTAATGGACATGGCCGCGATCATGTATCGCCGTGCACGGAAGGGGCAATCAATGCTCAAACCTGACCGTCAGCACCTTCACAATATCTTTATGCGTGCAGGGCTTAGCAGTAGAAAGTCACTTGTTGCTATCCTTTTGCTCGGAGCATGTTATTGCTTAATCGGTATATTAGGAGAAGTCTATCAGGTAGCTGAAGCCGTCATGTTCTGGGGCTTTATTGGACTACTCGTCGTGTACAGTCTTGTTATCCAACATATTTGGAGTGTACTGCGCTTTGTGAAGCGATTAACCGCATAGTTTGAGTAAAATCGTGGCAGGCTTAGTAAAATCTCTGTAACATGCCAACAAATAAAAGCGCACAATTAAGGCGCTTTTATTTTCTTTGTTACTTTTTTACGTTGGTAAAATTCTTGATAAATCAATTCTCTATTCTTCAAAATAACAATAAAAAACAGCATGTCGAATCGATAATTGCTATGGCGGTTTACCAAGCTGACAATGCGAAGTGGCTTCGCGAAGCCATTGAAAGCATGACTGAGCAGTCTTACACAGATTTTCTTTTCGTTATTGTCGCCGACGGACCTGTACCTCAAAAAATAACTCGCGTACTAGAGGATGTAGCAAGTAAAGACGACAGGGTAATAATAGCGTCGAATAGTCACAATGTGGGGCTAGCAAGTAGCATGAACTCAGTTGCTGACTTCGGTATGCAGTTTAACCCATCGTTTTTCATAAGAATGGATGCGGATGATATTTCTGAAGAAAACCGCCTTTTACGTCAAATCACCTACCTTAAAAAGCACAGCAATATTTCTGTATTAGGATCAGCGCTAACAGAAGTCAACGAAAGTGGTGTTAAAGTTGGCGCGCGAGTAATGCCCGCTTCGCACAGGCAGATCGTTCGTATCTTGCCGAGACGATGTTCGCTAAACCATCCAACAGTAGTTATTCGTTACAATGTATTTAATGATGGGCATCGTTACGACAGTGACTTGTTAAACACACAAGACTATTTTTTCTGGATAACCTTAGCGTCTAAGGGATATATCTTTAGGAACTTAAAAGATCGACTTTTGAAGTTCAGACGAGTTAATAACTTTTATAAACGTCGAGGCTTAAGTAAGTCGCTCAATGAGTTCAGAGCACGTTTATATGCCATACGTAAATTAAAGCAACTTTCACCCTATAACTTTTTTTATGCTTGTGGTGTTTTAGCATTGAGGTTAATGCCTGGAAAAGTGGTTAAACTTGCCTATAAACTTGATAGACATTTACTGGAAAGGTTTGGTAAACATTGAGCGTCGGCGTTGTTGTTATACTATTTAATCCTGATGTTGAGCACGTGCGTAGTCTCATCGATGTGTTTTGTGCCCCTGACTGGAACGTCATCTTAGTTGATAATTCTCCAAGTCCTCAGCAGGCTCTTTTAACAACTGATGTTACTTATCTTCATTACCCCTCAAATATTGGTATCGCCCACGCTCAGAATGTCGGCTTGAAAGTGCTCTTTAATGAGGGAAGCGACTACGCCTTTTTGCTTGATCAAGATAGCTTGTTTTCTCCCGATATTGCTGTTGAGTTAGTCAGGCAATTCCAAGACCTTGAGCAACGTTCCCCAATTGCAGCCATAGGCCCTTCTATCTATTGCCAATTTTCAAAGTGTGTCGATCAGGGTGTTCTGCAAAAAGGGAAGCAGGTTTCCGAAAAGTTAAAAACAGTAAAGCAAATCATTGCCTCAGGCATGTTAATTTCCAAACGTGCTTTTGAACGCGTGGGTGAAAAAGAAAATGAGCTCTTTATCGATGGCGTTGATCACGAATGGTGCTGGCGTGCTCGAGCCAAGGGCATGGTTATCTATCAGTCGCTCAGTGCATGTATGCCTCATCGACAAGGCGATGATAGAGTGAAAGTTTGCGGTGTGACATTCAAGCAGGGCGCACCGATAAGGCTCTACTATCAGTTTCGTAATGTACTCATTTTAGCGCGCCGCCATTACGTACCTCTTTACTGGAAACTTCGTCATGTTTGTGCAATACCTCTGAGGTATCTTGTAAACAGATATTGCTTTGAGCAAGGCAAAACGCGAGGCGCTTTCATGTGGGCAGGACTCAAAGACGGATTAAAACGCAAAACCGGCCCCATAGAGCATGCACTAATTCCAAAAAGTAGTGTGAAAAAAAGCGACACTTGATGTGTAGGAAAGGAAGGACAAGCCATAAACGCTTTCACTATTATGGTGCATTAGATATTATTTATCCCTAATTTTGTGCTTTTATCGGTGGTTTTGAGCTGTTTTGCCCATTTTCAATACACAGACGCTCTAAAAAGGTAATTGGAACATCGATTGCATTAGTCTTGCGAACAACAGTGAATATATCTCAGCTTAAGGAATAACAAACGGCTGAAAGTCGACTTAGGCGTGTATTTAGGATTTTAAAAAAGGATATTAACTATGAGTCAGGTTAAAAAAGCGGTAATCCCTGTAGCGGGCCTTGGGACGAGAATGCTCCCAGCAACGAAAGCTATTCCAAAAGAGATGTTGCCAGTGGTTGATAAGCCATTGATCCAATACGTGGTAAGCGAATGTGTTGCTGCAGGACTAAAAGAAATTATCCTAGTAACGCACGCGAGTAAAAACAGTATTGAAAACCACTTTGATACCTCTTTTGAGCTAGAAGCCACACTAGAAAAGCGTGTAAAACGCCAACTGTTAGAAGAAGTTCAGTCAATCTGTCCAAAAGATGTAACTATCATGCATATTCGCCAAGGCGTTGCGAATGGACTTGGTCACGCAGTACTTTGTGCTCGACCTCTGATTGGCGATGCGCCATTTGCGGTAGTACTACCTGACGTCATTATTGATGATGCAGCAAGTAATCCTAAGAAGGATAACCTTGCAGACATGGTTGCCAAATTTAACACCAGCCGAGTAAGCCAGGTCATGGTTGAGCAGGTTCCAGACGAAGATATCTCTAAATTTGGTATCGCAGACCTAGACGGCGCGGCAATTGCGCCAGGTGAGTCAGCGAAGATTCACAAAATGGTTGAGAAGCCGCCTCGCGACGAAGCACCTTCTGACCTTGCCGTTGTAGGCCGATACGTTCTGTCAGAAAAAATCTGGGATCTGTTAGAGTTCACGCCTCCAGGCGCAGGTGGTGAAGTTCAGCTTACTGATGCTATTGATGCATTGATGAAACTTGAACAAGTTGATGCTTACTACATGAAAGGTAAGAGTCACGATTGCGGTAGTAAGTTGGGTTACATGAAAGCTAACGTTGAATATGCGTTACGTCACCCATCGTTAGGCGACGAATTTAAAGAATACTTAGCTTCTGTTGTTAAATAGTCTTACTAGGGCTTGTTGATCTTTAGTGTAGATGAAAGAACAGCAGGCCTAAGGCAATTAAATAGCTTTAAACGATTAAAAATGCGCCCTTGCGGCGCATTTTTTGTGTGTGGAGCCAGCGTACCGCCTTTCGCTTTAGTCCTTCTATCTTACCTGTACATAGCCTTCAATTTTATTAAGCATCTTTTCACCGATACCTTTCACTTGAGTTAATTGTGCGACCTCAAGAAACGGGCCTACTTCTTCACGATATTTAATAATAGCTTTCGCTTTAGATTGTCCAACGCCGGGTAGGGTAATTAATTGCTCTACGGTCGCCGAGTTTAAATCGATACGTTGTTGTTGGCTTGTACCTTCATTAGCTTGCGAATTTTCTCTATCCGCTGGTTGAGCGTGAACCGCTGGCGTTTGAATGGCTAGTGCAGATAGTACGAGTAAACCTGAGATTAATTTTTTCATCATCTTTCCTTGTATGTTGCTAAGCGCGCCATAAAGCGTTATCGGCGCAATATTTAAGTAAATGGGTTTAAGTCATGTACCAAAGCGCGCTGACTTTTGTAACCTAGATGCAAGCGGAGCAGGCCTCTTTAAAAATTTCCTGTCTTCTGTTGTGACCAAGTTACAAAGCTCAGCACACTTCAACGTGTACAAAGGAAATAATAAAGGTGAACGAGAAAAGCGGTAGTCCAGTTTTAGTACAGTTTAAAGCAGGGGAGTGATTAATAGAGGCATAAAAAAACGGGCTATTAAGCCCGTTTTGAAATAATTGAAAAGTGTAAGCTCAAACGCTTATAGGCGGTCAAGAAGCGCCTGAGTGAACTCGGTTGTACCTGCTTCACCACCAAGGTCACGTGTTGTGCGATCGCCAGACTCGATAACGTCTTTTAGTGCTGCGCGAATTTTCTCTGCTTTATCGCCCATGTTTAAGTACTCAAGCATTTGCGCTGCTGCCAAGATTACTGACGTCGGGTTAGCTAAGTTCTTACCAGCAATGTCTGGTGCAGAACCGTGAACGGCTTCGAAGATTGCACAATCTTCACCGATGTTTGCACCTGGTGCCATACCAAGACCACCAACTAGACCAGCACATAGGTCAGATAGAATGTCACCGAAAAGGTTAGTCGTAACGATAACGTCAAACTGATGCGGGTTCATCACAAGCTGCATACAGCAGTTATCAACGATCATTTCAGCTGACTCGATGTCAGGATAGCGCTCACCAACTTCACGGGCTACTTTAAGGAAAAGACCTGATGTTGACTTAAGGATGTTAGCTTTGTGAACAGCTGTTACTTTCTTACGACCTTCACGGCGCGCTAATTCATAAGCAAAAACAACGATTTTTTCAGCGCCGTCACGAGTGATCTTACTCATTGCTTCAGCTTCGTTACCGTCTTCTGATACAACTTGGCCAAGACCAGAGTACATACCTTGCGTGTTTTCACGAACGGTAATGATATCGATGTCTTCGTAACGTGCTTTTGTACCTTTGAATGACATCACAGGACGAAGGTTTGCGTACAGTTTGAACTGCTTGCGAAGACTAACGTTGATTGAAGTAAAACCTTCACCAACGGGGGTCGTTAAAGGACCTTTAAGCGCAACTTTGTTTTTTGCGATTAGGTCTAAAGTTTCTTGAGGTAGAAGCTCGCCATGTTCTTCCAGTGCGACTAGGCCAGCATCGGCATAGTCATAGGCAAAGTCACAGCCAACCTTATCTAAAATTTTTGTGGTTGCATCGATAATGTCCGGGCCAATGCCGTCACCGCGAATGACTGTAATACGTTGCTGAGTCATGTGGAGGGATCCTCTGGTAATTCTGTTGTCAAAATCGTTAGGTTTATTCAATTTGTAGCTTGGCGTTTATGAGCCAATTTCTGCCTGCTTACTTATTATAATGGAAAATGTAGGGAAAAAGGGTTAAGCACTGCAAAAGTTGCCGTATTTTATACGATACCTGGCGCAAGTTATAGCCATTCGTAAAGATTAATTAAATAGCCGAGTACGATGTTTAGGAGTAAATGGCGTTACTGCGCGAGCGGACAGAACAAAAGTGACCCATTAGCGTCTAGCGCGTTTACCACATCATCTCGTCGAATACCTAGGATATTTAAAAGTGTTTTGATACTGATATCCTGAAGTAATGAATAAATATCCTGATTAAATAAGCACGCTTTGGCGAGAGCGAAGCTCAACACCAGAATTGCTTGTTCCTTTTGAACTGATCTAGGAACGTCCGTACTTACTTTACTACATTGGTGTATAACGGCACGCCACGTCGAGCTTTGATGCCAACTTCCAGCAAGTTCAGAAGCGATTGCTAGCCAAGGCGTGTCAGGTTTGACCTTGAATGCGCTATTAATGGACACAGCTTTGCTGAGGTCGACGGGTAATGCTCGTGACACTTTAAACCCTGGTAGCGTGAACAAGGGAGTACAAACAAAGGTCATAGTCAATGCGGCAGATTGCGGCGAAAACTTCGAATCGGCGAGTTGTGCGAAATAGCTTGCAAATGAACAAGCCAATAAAGTTAATTGCTTGCACATGCCCATCAGTGGAAATTGGTTTTGCGTTAGCCGTTCTAACAGCGCAAATTGAATAAGCATGTCACCCACACGTTCAATGCCGTAGGTCAAAACCGCCTGTTTAATGCTTTTAACCGGAAGCTGAAGACGGTTGTCCTGACTCGCAGTGTGCATCAAAAAGTGATTAAACGTGGGCACGCTTTCAATTTTTTTGCAAAGTTGTTCAATATCTACATCGCGCTTTTGCAGCTCATCGATAATAGTTATAAGAGCTTTAGGGGGATGCTGAATTGCGAATGTAGAAGGTAAAAATGGTGTGCCGCCATGATTTACTCTCACAGTGGCGGTATCAGTGTAATGAGCAACAAAGTGCTCAAACGGCATTGATAGTGAAATGGGAGAGCGTATTGACGATAGAGGAAGCCACTTTCCATCTTCATCGCCTTGGCTAAGCATAAATACGTAGCCGTGATTTTGCTGAATGTCGACTAGCGCGCCCGGTACGCCGTTTGCGTAAACCTTTGCGCCAGGTAGCACACCATTAAATAGGTTGATAAGTGGTGCAATAGGGGGACGATGATGTGCTGGAAGGCGTAAAACGATCTGAGTGAAAACCTCACGATAATCTGCTTTTTTTGTTTTAGTAGCGAAAACATTTGCTAGGAGACAAAGCCTTTGAACCATATTAAGCCGAATGTCTGCAACGTAGTTTATGGGCTTGTCTGACCGAAATGCTTTTTGAAGTTTAATGATATCCAGCCAAATCGAGAGATTGTGTTTACGCAAAAAGCGAATGATATTGGCCGTTTGGTCGCTTGGTGTTCCTTTACTTGAAAGCCAGAGGGATGCGAGTAAAGACGCAAGCACATGTTGTAAATAGTGGTCGTTTAATCGGCAAAGCTTGCCAAACAGCGCCAATAATAAAAGATGTTGAGTATCTTTGGGAAGGTCATTATCGATGTGTAACGTTGCTGCAGCAAGCGCTGGATTGGCGTTTACTAAAGTCAGGATCCGTTTAGCGATTTTCAACCAATGGTTTATACGCTGCTCGACAGAAAGTTCAGTGTTACCTAACTGAACCAGGCGTTTAAGCGTGGAAATGATGTCGCTCACTCCCCATCCTTCTAACTTTTTTGGTAACTGGAGTAAGCCCCTTCACCCCATGCAATAAGTTTGTCGTTTTCAAAAAGCAACGGTGTACATTCATCTTGCGTGGTTAAGCCGTCAGCGCGCACATGTTGTGTCCTAAAAAACATAACTTGAATAGCTGTGGCACCCTGTCGCTTGGCTTCTGTAATGTCAGGTGAGCCCAGTAACGCCAAAACTTCTTCTCTTGTACTGCCTAACTTTAACTTGGTTATTTGGACACGGTTATATTCTTCACGGTCTTTCCAATCCATATTCTCAGGCTTATCGGGATAGAACGCGATAACCATAAAAACAAACACCGCATAAAGGGCGATGCCAGCTAAAATTAGACGAATAACCTTGGTATTCATGACCGTTACTTCTCGTTTTTCTTTACTTGAATGCTACTGCAAGCCAAAGCCCGACATTGTTCGGGAGCCGAGCATAGGCTAAATGTGCACTACATTCATTCGTTAAACAATACTCTCTAATAGTGTACCGCAAAACGACTACTAAACATAAGTAGTAAACGTAAGCAAATGCGTCTTGCCACGGTCTCGTGTTATTCGCTGTTTCTCTTATCGTTCTTTACAACGTAACATGGTTCGTACGCGCTACCAGGCAGCTTCATTCTATGCTGTTTTACAAACGACTCGAGTAGTGTATCAACCTTCTCCATCAGTGTACTATCACCGGTGAGCTCAAACGGACCATGTTTTTTGATCTGAGCAATGCCTTCTGCTTTTACGTTACCCGCAACAATGCCTGAAAACGCTTTGCGCAAATTGGCCGCTAGATCACTTTTACTTTGATCTAAGTGCAGTTGAAGGTCGGCCATACTCTCATGCGTTGGAATAAAGGGCTGTTGAAAGTCTTGTTCAATTTTTAATGACCAATTAAAGCTGAATGCGTCACCCATCGCACCTCTGAACTTCTTCACTTTTTCAAGGTGTTTATTCATGGTGCGTGCTACTTCTTCTGGGTCATCCACAATGATTTGATATTTTGACTGTGCTTCTGGCCCCAGTGTTGCACCAACAAAGGCGTCTATGGCTTCAAAGTATTCTTCGCTACCAGCTGGCCCTGTTAGAATGAAAGGAAAAGGTTGCTGCGCATTGCGTTCATTCATCAAAATGCCAAGCAGATAAAGTAATTCTTCGGCAGTGCCTACACCGCCTGGAAACACGATAATGCCATGTCCGAGTCTAACAAACGCTTCTAAACGCTTTTCAATATCAGGCATGATAATGAGCTCGTTGACAATGGCGTTGGGCGGCTCGGCGGCAATAATACTCGGCTCAGAGATGCCAATGTAACGGCCTGTCTTGTGGCGTTGCTTTGCATGGCCGATGGTGGCGCCCTTCATTGGACCCTTCATCGCTCCAGGCCCACATCCTGTGCAAATATTCATGTCGCGCAAGCCGAGCTGATAGCCCACTTCTTTCGTGTATTTGTACTCAACTTGATTAATGGAATGGCCGCCCCAGCAGACAATTGTGTTTACGCCATCGTTCCCTTCAAGCGCTTTAGCGTGGCGTAGCATGTCAAACACCATGTCTGTGATGTCGTTACCTTCAGCCGGTGCGGTTTGGTGAAGAAATGCGTACTTGTTACCCATATAAAGCAGGTCGCGAAGGACCGCAAATAGATGTTCGTGTACACCACGAACGAGTTTTTCGTCAACGAAAGCCACTTCAGGAGGGTTCACGAGTTCTATTTTTACGCCCCGTTCACGACGAATGAGTTTTATTTCAAAATTTTCATAAGGAGCAAAAAGTGCTTCGAAATTGTCTTCGTCAACGCCGCTGTTCAATACTGCTAGGCAACAGTTTCTGAACATAGCAAAGAGCTCGCTGTTGGTGGCGTCTTGAAGACGAGAAACTTCTACTTGTGATAGCTGGCTCATCCAGCCAACAGGGTTAAGCTGCACTTTCTTCATATTTTTACTTCCTATAAGTCAGTGCTTAAATCAGTGACTACGAGGTTGCGGCCGTTTCGTTTTGCTTTATAGAGGTACTCATCGGCGCGTTCAAACACAGTTTCAGTAGTATCATTGTCATTGAAACAGGTTGCGCCAAAAGATGCGGTGATTTTTACTTTTTCTTGCTTGAATTTAAACGGCATTGCAGCAAGTTTAGTTCTAACTTCATTAAGCTTTTTATCTATATCTGCCATCTGCGCCTGAGGCAGTAGCATTACAAACTCTTCTCCTCCCCACCTGGCAATAAAATCATTTTCGGACAAGCTTTGTTTTAAGAATTTACTCACTACCTGAAGGGTTTTATCGCCTGCTGCGTGCCCGAATCTATCGTTGATTGACTTAAAATGATCAATATCCACAACGGCGACCGCAAGCAAGTCACCATTTTCTTTAAATTTAGTGAAAGCAGCTTCTAGTCTCTCATTATACGCCTGCCTGTTTGGAAGCCGAGTGAGGGGGTCGGTGCGGCTTTGCATTGCTTGTTCGGCCAGCTTCTTTTTATAGACGCTGGTTTGCTGCTGAAGTGTATCTATTCGCGATTGCATAGAGGAGAGCAGTGCCATTAGCGCTTCTTGACCTTGCTGATCGTTGCTTTGTTGCTCGCTTAACGTAGTCACAAGCTTTTCTACGCGAAACTGTGTCTGCTCCTTAAGTGCTTCTAGAGAACTGCTTTCCGATACGGCTTCTTCGATGTGAATAATGTCACGTTTAAGTTGCTCATTACCAGCTTGGCGCTGCTCGAACTGGGCTTGGCTGCCTTGGATCGTATTGCTGACGTCGCTACTCACTTCACCTAATGAACGGTGCAGACTCTGAATCACTTTTCCTGTTAAGCTCGCCTCTGACATAGCGTCTTGAACGATCATGCGCAAAATTACAACGCAGCTTTTAAGCAGCTGGTCTTCATCCATGCCTTCATCAAGACGTTGCTTTATATCATTGAGTTGCTGATCGTTAGGTTTTTTTTGCGCATAAGAAGCAATAAGGTGATTAAGCTCAACCAAAATAGAACGGTAGTGAGGGTTATCATCTTTAATCGAACGAGCCGATGTGCTTTCATTGTTGGTGGACTTAGTTTCTGTGTTTTCAGATGGCTCAAGTCCAACCATTTTCTTGTTAAGCGCAATGCGGTGAAGCGCAATGGCTTTTGAGTAAAGTTTATAAATACTGAAGATATCACCTACAGGTTGATTTAGCTTAATCAATTCCTGCGTGGTTAACCCTTTTAATTCAGTATCTTCAAATACAATTTTCTGCAGCTGTTTCATCGCATCTTCTAGCGAAGATACAGTATCAACGCTGTATTTTCTCAGAGTTATTTCTTGGTGCTGTAGAGATTTATTAAGCTTTTCAATACTGACCGCCGCTAGGCTGAAATTTGGTGTGCCAGATAGATGGCCACGCAATACCTTGAGTTCAGTATCTATTTTATCGGAGAAGCCCTCGTAAAATGCTGAGAGCTTCACAATAAACTGGCAAAGAAGCGCATTATTTTGTTTTAAAGTTTGTAGTTGTTTTGCTTCCATAATCTCGTCTTAGTTCTAATTCACTGTTACCGCCGCGGCTGTGTTAGCTTTAGGGGTGTACTTCACCGTAATATTACTGACGTGCTTGACGATGATTGGCATAAGGCGCTTCATAATTCGAACGGAAGGGGTTGATGTCTAAACCGCCTCTTCGTGTATAACGAGCGCACACCGTTAACTTATCTGGCTGACAATGTTGCATTATGTCGTTGTAGATGCGCTCAACACACTGCTCATGGAACTCATTGTGTTGCCTAAAGCTAATCAGATATTTCAAAAGCCCTTCATGTTCAATAGCTTTTCCTTCATACCTAATTTGAATACTAGCCCAATCTGGCTGACTTGTGATTAAACAATTAGATTTAAGTAAGTGGGAAATAAGCGTCTCTTTTACTTCTGCACCACTCTTAGCCAGAGCTAAAAACTGGGTGTTGGGGGAGTATTGTTCGATTTCTACATCAAGACTATCTAACAATGTCCCTTCAAATTCTTTAAATTGCAAAGAGGTAAACTGCTCGGGAAGAATTAGCTTTACCTCAATAGTCTCGCCTGCACATGCTGATAAATCAGCCTGTAGCACCTGTCGTACGTCCTCTGCCGAGGCAAACTTTGTCTGATTGAAGCTATTTAAATAGAGCTTAAATGATTTTGATTCAATTAAGTTTTCTGAGGTGATAGGGACATGGCATTCTAAAATAGCAACATTGGGCTTACCTTTTAAATTAAGCCAAGAAAGTTCGTATCCAGTCCAGGTATCTATACCGTCGAAAGGTAGACTAGAGTTAGCGAGATCCAATGTGTCGCGGCTTAAACTGCGCGGGACGCCTTGCAACAAGCCGGGGTTATATTCAAATTCGTAGTCAACCTGTTTACCCAAAGAGAGGTCATCAGGTGCAGTGATAGTAATTTTTTGAGGTGAATTGTCAGTCGACATGTGAACCTTTTATCCATCTACGTGGGGTTTGAATAAGAGAACTGCAGTGGCGAACTAATGTCGTGCAGTATAGTCGAAACAACCCCAGTATTGACTTAACTGTTTAGTTGTATAGTGTACCCCAAAAATACGCAGGTAACGTCATAATGGCTCTAACAATTTCCGCACAATTAGATAAATTTGTATCATCTTATGTCGAACACACCAAGGGAGAAGGGTTAAAGATCGTATATGATAGCGAGTGGCCCTCGCCGTGCTATGAAAAGACGGCGCAAGATGGGGAGTTTGTTAGATGGACACCAACACTGCAGTCGCCCCCGCAGTCTTTCAATAACGTTGAAGAGGCGCTATCGCTAAAGCTAAATCCAGAATACTGTGAATACTTCACTCGTTACTACAGCGATAATTTAAGGGCTGCCGCCCCTCAAGGTCGCTGCGAGCTTCTACAAGTTTTCAATAGCGAAGACTTTGAGCGACTACAACAGAACTTGATTGGCCATTTGCTAATGAAGCAGAGGCTGGGGCAAGCGCCAACGTTGTTCTTTGGGTTGACTGATGAAGAAGATTTTATCTTAACGGTTGTCAATGAAAGCGGTGAAGTTGCACTCGAGCAGGTAGGTAAAGAGCCTTCTCAAATTCTTGCTCCGTCTCTTGCGGCATTTTTGGAGCAACTTACGCCCACTATGTAAGCTGTTTATTTAATTACATTGTCTGGCAGGTATAAAGTAGCCTGCCGGCAAAAGTCATTACTACTTTGCGCTAATTACCTCATTTAGCACACGTTTTAGTTCTGCCACTTCTTTTTCTAACGTCTCTACTCGTGCTTGCAGACTACTAACTTGCCCCGCGCTATTAGTTGAATTTTGTTGCGAGTCTTCTTTTTCGCTTGGCACATCTAATTTAGGTTTATGCGCGTTAAATCGCTTAATTGCCTCAATGGCTTCGGTTACCGATACTTTAAAAGGAGCCCTAGCACGTAAAATCCCCACCGACGGTGTTTTACCTTCTTTATGCATTTGAAGGCATAAAATATGGAGCTGCTGTAAATTAGAATTACTCATAATTCGAAAATGATTCAATGTCGTCAAAGTTAGCAGTGTAGCTTGTGTGTATAGTCAATTTCACTAATAAGTTACTTATCTCACTACTTTTTTTTAAGAGTTCAATACTGGTGAAACTATAATTTATATAAATATCAGTATCTTATATTTTGGCCTTATTCTTGTTTATTCAGTCCTAAATTACGTTATCACTTGTGCATACAATGGTTACTTTTCTCGCGTATTTATGTCTATTCAGTGTCGGTTCACAAAGTAGACGTAGTATCAAATAAAAACAACACACATAATTTAAGGAATACACATGAAAACGGTTCTTCTTTCTTTAGCTTTAGCATCTTCAGTTTTACTTTCAGGCTGTGTGGTATCTGTAGGTGGAGGGTCAGATAGTCACTATGGTGCCGATTGGGAAGATAGAGAGTTTAATAATCGCAAACACATTGCGAATCTTGAGACAGGGACAAGCTACGAAACTGTGCTGAGAAAAATGGGTGTTGCTGACTTTAACGAATTGTTCGAAAAGCAAGACGGCACTTATCGCGTACTTTACTACCGTACTCAAAAAACAATGGGCGACGGTATAACTACAAAAGACGAGTGCACCCCATTAGTTTTCAGAAACGGCAATTTGGTAGGTTGGGGTGACAGCGCCTATAGCTTGATGCACTAAACACGCTTCAATTTTAGTGACTAAATATAAAAGCAGAATTTATCTTTACTTTTAAATGTTAATAAAAAGTTAACATGTGAGGGGTTTTCGAGTAGGCTAAAGTTTGAACAGCTTGTGAGGTGGTTGGCGCAATGTTAAATGCGGCCGCATTTTTATCCACCTTGCCCATCTTATTTGAATGGGCATTTGCAACTAACAACTTTGCGTACAAGGAGCCCCTGATGAATACCGATGCGATTAATAACGCAATAGCCCCCTTGCAAGATACGGTTAAAGCTATCTACTTATCTGTTGATGACCTGAAAGTTGCTGCCTCCATTCTTTACAATGCATACGTAGACGACCCCCTTTTCATCGACATTTTTCAAGCAGAGAAAGAAGGCTATGAAAGCCGCCTTCGTTCCGCGATTCGCGAAGAACTCAACGCATTCTGGGTTGCAGAACAACCCATGATAGGTCTGTTTGATGACGACAGGCTTATCGCTGTGGCGTGTTTAACCGCACCCGATGCGGCATTTGGTTCAGGACGTTACTGGCATTGGAGATTGCGAATGCTTTTGACGGCCGGATTATTTGGTACTAAGCAAATGTTAGAAAAAGAAGAAAAAGTACGCGCCTTAGTACCCGCCGACAATTTCCATATGTTGAGCTTTATCGCAGTACATCCTGATTATCAGCACCATGGTCTTGGACATATTTTATTAGGTGCAATTGACAGCGTTGTAGAAGAAGACGCCAAAAGCGAAGGCATCGCGGTTTTTGTCACCGTGCCTTCCCATCGTCACTTCTTTAACGACGACAATTATCAAATCGTTAGTCAACTTCATTTGTCACATATAGACGGCGATATAATGTTTAGGAAAAAACAAAACTAGTATATTGCCAGGACACCTATACTGAGGTTCTAAAATGGGGTCTAATTTAATGCGTTCAGAATTGAACGCATTAAACAAAACACTGTTTACCTTTCGGACAGTACGTAATCGCGGAACTCGTGACTTTTCGGAGTTACAATTCTCGCCGGTAAAGGGCCGGTATAACTCGATTTCATAAATCTTTGTATATTATCGATATCCGCTAACGAGCCGTTGATTCGATCGATAACTTTTTGAGTGACTAAAATGACACCTTCTCGGGTAACTGTGAAGCCTTGTTGTTTTGCTATAGCGGTATCAGCAATTACGAAGTTAGGCGAGATGTTTACCCCTTTATCAACAATTACATTAGCTAACTTGGCTTCACTGCCTACATTTACCTCGGGTAGCAACACGCTTTTATCTATTATTGACCCTGTGCCAATACTAACATTTGATGACAAAACTGACTGACTCACAGAGCAACTGTTTAACTTACAGCCTGAACCCACTAATACTTGTTTAAGTTCACAGCAGGTCGAGTGGTTACCATTAGTAATTTCGGTGGGCGCCCGTGAAAAAGAGCTTCCCCAAATAGGCCACGTGGGATCGGATAGGTTTAATAAACTTGAGTTATTCAGCAAGTCCATATGAGCTTGCCAATAGCTGTCCAAGGTGCCCACATCTCGCCAATAGGGAATTTGCGCACCATTGGGGCTACGAAAGCGATGAGCGAAAACTCGATGCTGAGCAATAATTGAAGGGATGACGTCTTTGCCGAAATCATGCTCAGAGTTAAGCGAGCCAGCATCTTCGGTGAGTAATTTGAACAATACATCAGCGTTAACTACATAATTACCCATGGAAGCCAAACAATAGTCAGGAGCATCGACCAGTGCATGGGGAACGCGGGGCTTCTCATCAAATGCGGTAATTTGACTATTGCAATCAACCTTTAACACCCCCAACTGATTCACGGCTAACTCAGTAGGCACTTCGATGCATGACACTGTCATTTCAGCATTACTCTTCACATGGGTAGTTAAGAGTTTACGGTAGTCCATGTTATAGACATGATCTCCTGAAAGAATCAAAACGTATTTCGGAGCCACCGACTTAATATAACCCATGTTCTGATAGCACGCGTCTGCCGTTCCCTGATACCAGCTTTCAGACCGTTGTTGTGATGCCGCTAAAATATCCAATCGACCGCCAAAGCTGTTGTTCAACGGGCTCCAATGCTGCATCAAATGGCGAATTAAACACTGTGACTTATACTGAGTCAGCACGGCAATTTGCTTTAGACCTGAATTAACACAGTTCGATAATGGAAAATCTATAATACGACAGTGGCTCCCAAACTCTAGTACAGGCTTAGCGCGCATTTTGGTTAATTCTTTCAACCTTGAGCCCTGGCCACCGGCCAAGACTAAAACTAAGGTATCTTTCATTATCTGGTAAATATCTGTTTCAGCATTCATATCAGGCTCCGAATTCAGCCGTCCCTGGCGCTATTTGTATCTAGTCTGTTATCTCAATCTTACGCTGTAATTCCTGTGCTTTAGCCGATTTAGGAAGAAGTATCTTGAGTACTCCTTTCTTAAAATTTGCGTTAATAGCATCTTGCTCTACGCTCACAGGTAACCTGAAACTACGCTGAAAACTGCCGTAACTACGTTCCATCACGTGTATGTTGTCTTCTTTATCTTCATCGCTTTCATACTTCTTCTCCCCGCTTATAGTGAGAATGTCGTCTGACAGCGATAGTTTTATGTCCTTACTCTCTAACCCCGGTAATTCCGCAGTCAATTCATAGCTTTTTTTACGCTCAACAATATCGACCTTGGGCGTAACGAAATCTAGTTTGGTGTCTATAAGACCGGAGAACTCTTTTGAAAAGGGAAAATGACTAGAAAAATCTTGAAAGAAGTTATCAAGGGCCTTTTGTCCAAAGAAGCTAGACAAGAAGCTGTTTGATTTACTGTCACTGGAACGATTAGTTATGGGTAAATTACTCATAATAAGTCTCCTATCGCAATAATAAGTAGATTATGGTGAGCCGAACTACCTAAGCTTTGACTTATCAGCTGCTAATAGTTAACAAGATTTAATCGCTAATGATATTGATCCCAGTCAATATAAGAATAGTTTATTTTTTAATCGATAGTGGAAAAGGTATTGCAAATTTTCACCGCGCTTTAGACAAGCGTAAACGGAGCACGATTAGATATTCGCTCTTATATGCTTATAACTAATATGTCGTCTGCATTGCTATGCCATTGAGGAAAAGTACCGTCCATTAAACTTGTAGTCACAAGCTTAGCTTTCAAAGTAACTCAAGATGTAGGTAAACTTTGTTAACGCTTTCTTGGTTGTCCTCTCGTTTCCTAGCATATTTACAAAAATGCATTTTTGCCTCATTCGCTTGTAAGACATTTCCTACAAACGCTGTGAGTGATCTTACCTAAATTCTGAAAGAAAAAATTATACTAAAGTATAAAGTCTTTGATTCTATTGCATATTTTTAAAAGTAGTCGAAAGTCGTACAAAAAACTTTCTTAAATCCCTGTAATTCAATATGGCGGTAATAATTGGAAGGGATACTATGAACATGTCACAAGGAAACACGACGAGTCACGGATTGAGTAAGGAATCATCAACGGAATAAGTTAGGACAACTTAAGGATGAGACTCTCACAAGGCAGTGAGTAAAGGGAAGAGAAAGCAGATAGGATGCTGCATTAAACGGACGTTGAAAACGGATTTGATAGGGAATAAAGGAATTCAAGGACGAGAAACGTGATAGGACATCACAAACAGGACGTTGCAGGGATAAAGGGACTAAAGCTAGCAAGGAGCTAGAGGCAAGGAGCCAACGGCAGGAGAGCCATCAAGGAATTTCTAGTTTGCATGGACGAGCAAACCAAGGATGAAAGAAGGACATGCTAAAGGATTAGCAAAGCTGTAGCAGGATGTGCAGCGAAAAATGGAACGAAGGAAGGGATCGTCAGCGGAGCCTGACAAGGACAGCCTCAGGATGAGGAACACTGCATGTAGGATGTGCAGTAATTTAGGAAAAAAGGAAAGGGACCTACGCATGGAAGTGTAGCTCGCACAGGAAGGCGCGAGAGTAGATGGAAAGGGGCGTATACGGATTTTAATCGGGAAGATTTTAGTCGCAAAGGATCGCGGAGAAGGATACTCAAAATTCCAGGAAAAAGGGGAGCCGCTAGGTTCCCCTTTTTTTTGCGTTGTTTATTACCAATCCGTATGCACTTGTTATGTAAAACCTGACCTAAATGGTGAATTAGGAGCCGTTCACGCTCTTCGACATAGAAGCTTAAACCCTATGCGGCGGCACCTCTGTTCGCATAACCCTTACACCTATTAATTCAACTTCCCCAGTATATCGATCCTCACCATTACTCGAGAACTCAAAATGGAATAAGCTGTGCCAGTCAGGCTTTCCATATTTAAATGAAAATCGTGTTTTAGCTCTTGCCACACTCAACAGTTGTAAACCGTGTTTATCGCAGTATTGTTTGAGGTAAGTGTTTGTTTGCTCAGAAATGGCTCGAATGCGCCAAAACTGATAGCCAGTAAACCCAATAACCATCCACACCACTAACTCAAGTAACGTCATTTACTTTCTCGCTTGTGCAAACAATTGTTGAAATGCATTGCTGAGAATTTGAGGGTTGGCTTTGGAATGCAGGAGTGTTAGCACTTGTCTGCGTAACTTCGGGACTTGAACCAAATCTGAAAAGAACCCTGCGAATAAGGCGCCTTTATGACCCTCTTTTTCATCAACGTTTGCCGCCTGCTCTAAAAAGGCACTAAGCAGCAGTGGTTCCATTTGTTCGAAATGGCGCGCTGCAATAACGCTTAAAATATCAAGTCTCTGCGACTTTTCGCTTTTTAATAATTCGAGTAGTTTACTGTTGATGGTCGGGTGGAAACTACCTTCTGACGTGCCTCTCAGCGCCGCTAAATTGATGTCGTCACTTTTATCTATCTCAATTAAATACGCCGCTAATAGATTTTCAGCTAGAGAAACGCTTTCGCTCATTTCCATCAATGTGTTAAGAAAAACCTGTGAGTAGAGTGAAATGTTGGTTTCAATTGCTTGCGTTAATCCGTCTTGTTTGGGGTGTTGGCTTAGGCTTTGTACAAAGTCGGCCACGCTTTGCATGGATATTTGCTGCCAGTCAACCAGTTGTGGGGCTTGAATGTAGGCCTCAACTTTCTGCGCCTCTTCACTTAAAGGTTGGTTTAGGGTGCGTTTAACTAGTGCGTTAAATTGAGCGAGCTGCGATTGATTGGGAACAAACGAATAAGGATTATCAGGCAGAGTTTGCGCGTTTTCAGTATCTTCAGCAACAGACTGACCTAGTGCATCAACAATAACCTCTAGAAAATGATTTCTTGCTGCGGCAACCACTAAGCCTTGCTCATCAAGCGGCAGTTTCACAAACCAAATATAGTGTTGAGTAGAGGCAGTTTTGTTCCAAAAGACGATGCCGAACCACGCGTGCTGCTGACGAGGGTAGGGCGCGTAAGCACTGCCGTTTTCTATTTCTAGAAAGGATTGACTATCGGTGGGTTCAAGGCGACGACCTAAATCAAAAACCTGATATTCAGTGCCTGCATGTAACAAAAACTCGCTGATAGAATTAATACTGTTAGCGCTCATAACTCGTTCCAAAATACTGCTTTAATCATAATTTGCCAGGCTGTCATATCTATTCAAAGGGGCACGTCGATGAGATACCGCCAACAAAGACGGACAATGGTATCACAGCAGAAGAAATTCAACGATAAGACACGCGGACTTATGTTGACCTTTAGCCCCTGATATACTGCGCGCTTCGAAATAGAAGCGTTTTTGCGGAGTTGTTGTGAGTAAAGTGAGTAGTACCTGTCACATTGCACTTGGTAGGGCATTGGAGCAGTTAGAAACTGTTATGGAACAAGAGGGTGTTTGGCCTAAGAAAATGCCTGCGGAACAAGACCTAAATAATGCTATGGAAAGTGCAGTTCCTTTTGCGGTCGACTTTTTAGCGTTTGAGAGTTGGTTGGCTTTTATTTTTATTCCAAAAATGCGCATTTTGTCGAAACAGGAAACGCCTTTACCACCCATGCAAATTACGCCTGCAGCAGAAATATATCTGTCATCGGCGCATCAGCGCACTCTGTCCCAGCTTCAAGTTATTGATAATATTGCCAATGAAGACATTGGGTGAGCAAACACAACGCACTATGCAGAACGATTTAAAAGGCCAATTAACTGTGCATTCAGATGAGCAAACAATAGGAAAGGTAGACGTTGGTGAGGAAGATAGTGTTGACGCTCTTCATTTACCTGTGTTGTACCAAGATGAACATATCATCGCGATTGAGAAGCCGCCAGGCCTACTAGTACACAGAAGCCCGATTGATAGACATGAAACGGTGTTCGCAGTACAGACACTTAGAGACCAAATAGGCCAGCACGTCTATCCTGCTCATCGTTTAGACCGACCCACTTCAGGTGTGCTGGTGTTTAGCTTTAGCTCAGAAATTGCAGCAAAGCTTGGACAGCAGATGATGGACAAGCAGGTAGTAAAAACGTATCACGCTATAGTTCGCGGTTTTGTGCATCACACAGGGTATATCGATTACGCCCTAAAATACCGATACGACAAAATAGCCGACAAGCATAAGCGCCCGCAGCAGCCGCCACAACCAGCATCAACTATGTATCAGTCAGTGGCAAAATTCGAAGTGCCTGAGCCTGTGGGCAAATACCAAAGTGCACGATATTCGCTAGTTAAGCTTTCTCCTAGTACCGGTCGTAAACATCAGCTTCGTCGGCACATGGTTCATATTCGTCACCCCATTATCGGCGATACTACCCATGGGGACGGCAAACAAAACAAATTCGCCAAGCAACACTTTAATTTTAACAATTTGGCCTTAAGTTGTACCCAAATGGGCTTTTCTCATCCTATCACTGGAAAGTGGGTAACGATTAATTCACAGATGCACGGTGAAATGCGACTATGGCTCGAAAAACTAGCGCCGTTTTGCGTTTAGGTTGATAAAATAGTAAGAATTTCCGCCTGTCGACAAAGGCGACGATCATTGGTTTAAGAGGTAAAAATGGCAACATTGAAAATTATTGCGGGTACAGTTTACGGCAATGCGCAACACGTAGCTGAGCAGGTGGAAGAGAACTTAGCTGAACAGGGCGTGGATTGCTCACTAGAAAGCGACCCGTCGGTTGCAGATTTTACTGATGCTGACGCACTTTTGATCATTACCTCTACAACAGGACAGGGCGATGTACCACCAAACCTTGAGTTTGTGTTTTCAGATCTGAAAGACGAATCGCCTATGTTAACCGGCAAGCGATTCGCGGTAGCAGCGCTAGGCGATAGCAGCTATGGCGATAGTTACTGTGGTGCGGGTAAACAGTTTCATGCGTTACTGACCGAGCTACAAGGTAACGCAGTTGCCGATATGTTAGAGGTTGACGCGATTGAAACCCTAGAGCCCGAAAAAGACGTAGTAGAGTGGGTAAATACCATTAAAGATAAGCTGTTGGCTTAAGTCTTATAAATGTTCTTATTCCGAAAAGAAAGAGGCGCATACGCGCCTCTTTTAATTTGTGAGTCTTTTAGCATGTGGCTTGGCTAATTGAACTTAACCCGAGCCATTAGCGATAAGCCAGAAATAGTGCTTATTCTACGCCGCGAAGTAGCGCGTTGATACCTACTTTCGCGCGGGTCTTCGCATCTACTTTCTTCACGATGATAGCGGCGTAAAGGCTGTATTTACCATCTGCGCTTGGCAGGTTACCCGACACTACTACTGAACCTGCTGGTACACGGCCATAGTGAACTTCACCGGTTTCGCGGTCATAAATACGAGTGCTCTGACCGATGTAAACGCCCATTGAGATAACAGAACCTTCTTCAACAATTACGCCTTCTACGATCTCAGAACGCGCGCCGATAAAGCAGTTATCTTCAATAATGGTGGGGTTAGCCTGAAGTGGTTCTAATACGCCGCCAATACCCACGCCACCTGAAAGATGAACATTCTTACCAATTTGCGCACACGAGCCTACCGTCGCCCACGTATCAACCATGGTGCCTTCGTCAACAAATGCACCAATGTTTACATAAGAAGGCATAACAACCGCGTTCTTACCTACGAATGTACCCGTACGTACCGCTGCTGGTGGAACAATACGCGCGCCGTCAGCCGCAAACTGTTCAGCAGTATAGTTTGTATACTTAAGCGGTACTTTGTCATAAAACTTACTTTCGGCGCCTTCAATCACATCGTTGTTGTGAAGACGGAAGAAAAGTAGAACAGCTTTTTTAAGCCATTGATGGACTACCCATTCGCCAGCAATTTTTTCTGCAACGCGCGCTTTACCTTTGTTCAAAAGGTCAATAGCTTGTGCTACTGCATCTCTTACTTCATCAGGTGCAGATGAAG
The DNA here is from genome assembly GCF_054960505.1 of Alteromonas sp. G4i13. NCBI lineage: Bacteria > Pseudomonadati > Pseudomonadota > Gammaproteobacteria > Alteromonadales > Alteromonadaceae > Alteromonas > Alteromonas sp. G4i13. The sequence continues at coordinate 90,356 of NZ_JBHNYX010000001.1, forward strand.
GGCTAATGCTATCGCGATTTTCGAAGGCGTCTTCAATGATGGCTTTCAATTCATTCATGGTATTGTGATATCTTCAAGTTGGTCGAGTTTGAACAGGATACGCTTTTTAAGGTTCACCTGTTGTTCTTGGGTTAATGCTTTGCCAGCCTCATTGCTGACGATAAAAATATCTTCGGCTCGCTCGCCAATGGTGGCAATTTTCGCAAGCTTAAGCGTCATATTAGTATCAACGAATGCGTGACCAATTTTAGCTAAAATGCCCGGTGCGTCTAGGGCTTCTAACTCAATAAGCGTGGCTTCATCGTTGATATTGAAAAAGCGTACCTTAGTAGGCACGTCCAGTTGTTTCATTTGCCGTGGCAATTTACGCTTATTTTCGTGCGAACGCCCCGGCTTTTCAAGTTGGGCAGAAATAGCATTTTCAATGGACGCAATGCGAGACTCTGAGCTTATTCGACTGCCGTCATTTTCAAGAATAAGCATGCTATCGAACACATAGCCATCTCTGGTCACGGTAACGTGGGCGTCGTGAATTGAACAGTTGCGACTGTCCAGCACTGACGCGACTTGCGCAAACAATGCTTTTCTATCTTTGCCGTAAACAAACACCTCAGTGCCACCTTTCGCACTGTTATCATTTGCTTTTACTAACAGGCCATCGTGCTCTGGTGTAAGCCATTCATTCTGAGCTTTAATAATTTCATCAGTATGCCACGCGATTTGCGTAGGCTTAAAGCGAACAAAGTAATCGTCGTCCAGGCGGGCCCACAATGCATCAATAGCAACAGGCTCAATAGCGCGCTCTTGCAAAATTTGCCTTGCTTGGTGTTTGTGAGTAGTTACTCGCTCGTTCAGTGTTACCTGGCACTGTAGTCCATTATCTAATGCCTTTTGCGTCATTAAATATAATTCGCGAAGTAAAGATGCTTTCCAGTCGTTCCAAAGATTGTCATTGGTGGCACGAATATCGGCAAGGGTGAGCGTATAAAGCAAATTAAGGTGATTGTGGCTTCTTACCGCGCCAGCAAACTCACTTATAACGTCAGGGTCATAAATATCACGGCGTTGGGCTACCACTGACATCAGTAGGTGGTTTTCTACAAGCCATGCAATCATTTCAGCATCGTCGCTGGGAACATCGTGTTGCTGACAGAACTTTGCTACATCCTGGGCCCCTAGCGTGGAATGATCGCCATTTCTACCTTTGGCGATGTCGTGGAAAATAGCAGCGATATAAAGCACTTCTGGTTTATCGAGGTTTCTGCAAATTCTGCCGCAGCGCGGGAAGTCTTTATTTGCCTTTGAGAAAAAGTAGTTAACATGCTTCACTAATCGGTGAGTGTGCTCGTCCACCGTGTAGGCGTGAAACAAGTCGAACTGCATCATACCCACAATCGCATCCCATTCAGGAAGATAAGCTTGTAAAATGCCGTATTGATGCATGATGTCCCATGCAAAATCAAAGAACTCAGGCTGTTTCATTAAGCGCATGAATTTTTCGCGGCACAGCGGGCGCTCAACATAGTATTCTGCTTCAAAAGCGCGGTGAGCGTTGCGCAGCTGACGTATGCAAATCGTACTGAGGCCTTGTACTTCTGGCGTGTTGGCCACCAAATGCAGAAAGTCCAAGATTGCTTCGGGAGAAGAGAACACGGTTTCGTGTCGTGGCGATATCATATTATCGAGCAGCTCGAAATCTTCGTTTATGATCACGCTTTTCTGAACGCTTTGGTTCAGCATGTCGTACTTGAAGCGCTGAAGCAGCATTTGATTCAGTTCAGACACCCGCGCCACGGTGCGGAAAAAGTCCCGCATCATTTTTTCGACAGACGATTTACCTTCTTCACCATACCCCATCATTTTTGCAACGTCAGGTTGGTAATCAAACAGCAGTCGGTTTTCGCTTCTGCCTGCAACCAGGTGCAGTGCACAACGCATTTTCCAAAGGTGCATGCGACAAGCAATTAATTCACTGTGCTCTTGTTCTGTAAAGTAGCCGTGGCCTACTAAATTCCAGCCGTCATATTCTTTAAAATGCTTTTTGGCGACCCAGCCAATAGATTGAATATCACGCAAACACCCGGGGTTTTCTTTGATGTTAGGTTCAAGGTTATAAGCGGTACCGTTGAATTTGGCGTGGCGTTTTTTTTGCTCGTCATACTTGGCTGAGAAAAACGCTTTGCTCGACCATGAGTTTCGACCGTTAACTTCATCCCACAATTTATCAAAGGTGGCTTCACTGCCGCAAAGTAATCGGCTTTCCACTAAATTGGTCGCAATCGTAATATCGTCTTTTGCTAGCTTGACCGTTTCTTTGATAGTGCGAACTGACTGGCCAACATCTAATTTGATATCCCATAAAAGGGTGATGAACATGCCAATTTTTTCTTGTACATCGGGCTTAAGCTTCTTTTTACTAACTATGAGTAAATCGATGTCTGAATGAGGTTGCAGATGACCACGGCCGTAACCACCAACGGCGCAAAGCGATAATTCGTCGACGGTATCTAAACCATAAAGTTGCCAAAGATGACAAAGCAACGCATCGACGAACTGTGCACGACCGGTAACGAGTTGATTAACCGGCGTAGCGTCGAAGGACTCCGTTATCCAGGCATAACTGGCTTCCACGCACGATTTAATGGCGGGGATTTCATCAACAGAGCTAATTGTGTCGATATTCTTTATCAGTGATTGCAGCGTCAAAATACACCTTTGAAATAGACTTCTTTTTAGACGCTAAGAACAATAGCATGAATTGCTAGTAGTTCGCAGTAGCAAATTAATGCATAAGTTAGGTTGAATTGTGAATATTTATGGTTTTTTGTTATAGGTGTGTAGCGCAGTAAATATGAGGGGAGTGGGCACACGATGCCGAACTTTGATAGTTGGAATTTGAGCTAACGAGCCAATAAAAAAGCAGCCGCGAATTCAACGGCTGCTTTGCATAATTCGATAGAGTCAATCTTCTGAAATCATATTTTTAACGCGATTATTCGAAACGTTATCAATATTGTCGAAGTCGATTTATCCGTGAGAAATGATGCGTTCCAAGGTTTCTTCTTCGCGAAGCGTAAGAATCTCAACGCCGGTTTCAGTGACTAATAGGGTGTGCTCCCATTGGGCGCTTAAACTTCTGTCTTTAGTTACCACAGTCCATTGGTCTGGTAGCACTTTTGAGTAGCGCTTGCCTGCGTTTACCATAGGTTCGATGGTAAAGCACATGCCTGGCTCTAACACATCACCCGTCCCTGGCTTACCGTAGTGAACAATTTGTGGTTCTTCGTGGAAACTAGCGCCAATACCGTGGCCGCAGTATTCACGAACTATTGAATAGTTATGCGCTTCAGCATGGGTTTGACAAATATGACCGATATCGCCAAGACGCATGCCCGGTTTCACTTGCTCAATAGCTTTGTATAAGCATTCTTGGGTAACGCGAATTAGGCGTTCTGCAAGAATAGAAGGCTTACCTACCACAAACATTTTTGACGTATCGCCATGATAGCCATCTTTAATAACTGTCACGTCGATATTAATGATGTCGCCGTCTTTCAGTTTCTTGTCAGAAGGAATACCGTGGCAAATACAGTGGTTTACCGACGTACAGATAGACTTTGGAAAAGGCGGGTGGCCGTAGTTTAAAGGCGCAGGTACCGCTTTTTGCTCATTTACAATGTAGTCGTGGCAAATAGTATTTAGCTCATCTGTGGTAACGCCTTTCTTTACGTAAGGCCCTATCATAGTAAGCACCTCGGCTGCCAATTTACCGGCTACGCGCATTTTTTCGATTTCTTCTGGGGTTTTGATAATAGCTGTCACAGCGCCTCTCAAATCGTTTGAAACTAGTTTGATGAAGAATTTTGATTACTTACGCATTATAACACTATTCAGGTCATTCTTAGTAAGGTGATGATATTGTTGGTTTTTATCTGCTAAAGGCAGAAGTGGAAAGCGAGCTCATTAAGGGTTCTATACTTTCTTTAACCTAAATACTTCAAATTGTCGCTTTTTACCCTCAAAACTTGAGGCTTAGGTGGTATTGTGGTATAAAGCGCGCGCCCTGACGGAAAGCTCATTTTGCCACGTGCATTTGGCACCGTTTTAGAGGGTAAATTTATTTTATTAAAACACACATATACCGACACTTCGTATCGGGGTGTTCAGTTCAATTTAGGTTGGTCTGAATCGATACAAGGGGTATATGGAGGCCTAACCCCAAGAGGAAAATAAAATGGCTAATGTTTCTATGCGTGACATGCTGAAAGCAGGTGTGCATTTCGGTCACCAAACTCGTTACTGGAACCCAAAGATGAAGCCTTTCATCTTCGGCGCTCGTAACAAAGTTCATATCATCAACCTTGAAAAAACGGTTCCACTTTTCAACAACGCACTTAACTACCTTTCAGGTGTTGCGTCTAAGAAAGGTAAAATCCTTTTCGTTGGTACTAAGCGCGCAGCTGGCGAAGCAGTTAAAGATGCTGCTCTTAAGTGCGACCAGTACTACGTAAACAAGCGTTGGTTAGGTGGTATGCTGACTAACTGGAAAACAGTACGTCAGTCAATCAAGCGTCTTAAAGATCTTGAGCAGCAAAGCCAAGACGGTACGTTTGAGAAGCTAACTAAGAAAGAAGCACTTATGCTTCAGCGCGAAATGGACAAGCTTGAAAACAGCCTTGGCGGTATCAAAGACATGGGCGGTCTTCCAGACGCGATCTTTGTTATCGACGCAGATCACGAGCACATTGCTGTAACAGAAGCTCGTAACCTAGGTATTCCTGTTGTTGGTGTTGTTGATACTAACTCTAACCCAGACGGTGTTGATTACATCATCCCTGGTAACGACGATGCTATCCGCGCTATCCAACTTTACTTGGATGCTGCTGCAAACGCTATCAACTCAGGTCGCGAAAGCAACCTTGAAGTACAAGCTGAGCAAGACGACTTCGTAGAAGCAGCAGAGTAATTCTGATTGCTTACTGTCATATCTTAATAATATGGCAGTACTACAATACGAAACGTATTGAGAGGGGCGACATCGCCCCTTTTACCTAACGAATTTATATTTAATGCTGAGGAATTGAAAAATGGCAGTGACTGCAGCACTAGTTAAAGAACTGCGCGAACGTACTGGCGCAGGTATGCTGGATTGTAAAAAAGCCCTGGTTGAAACGGATGGTGACATTGAGTTAGCCATTGAAAACATGCGTAAATCAGGCCAAGCGAAAGCGGCTAAAAAAGCAGGCCGTATCGCAGCTGAAGGTGTAATCCTTACTAAGGTTGAAGCAGGTCGTGCGACTATGCTTGAACTAAACTGTGAAACTGACTTCGTAGCACGTGACGAAGGTTTCCTTAAGTTTGGTAACGAGCTACTAGAAGTAGCTGCTGCTAACAACATCAACGACATCGAAGCGCTTAACGACGCAGACATGAACGGCGTTAAAGTTAGCGAAGCGCGTGATGCACTTGTTGCTAAAATCGGCGAAAACATCTCTCCTCGTCGTGTTATCAACGTTGAAGGCGATACACTAGGCGCGTATGTACACGGCGGCCGTATTGGTGTTATCTCTATTCTTACTGGCGGTGACGAAGAGCTTGCGAAAGACGTTGCAATGCACGTTGCAGCTGCAAGCCCGCAGTTCGTTAAGCCTGAAAACGTTCCAGCAGAAGTTGTTGAGAAAGAGAAAGAAATCCAAATCGAAATCGCTATCCAGTCTGGTAAGCCAGCTGATATCGCTGAGAAAATGGTTGCAGGCCGCATGAAAAAGTTCACTGGCGAAGTGAGCTTGACTGGTCAGCCTTTCGTTAAAGATCCTTCAATCTCTGTTGCTGAGCTTCTTAAGAACAACAGCGCAGACGTAATCAACTTCGTACGTTTCGAAGTTGGTGAAGGTATCGAGAAGAAGACTGAAGACTTCGCTGCTGAAGTAGCTGCTCAAATGGCTGCTGCTAAGAAATAATTGAGTGTTTATCTTTTGCATTAAGCAATAGTTAGATAAACTACAAAGCACCTCTTAGGAGGTGCTTTTTTATAGCTGAACGTCTTTAGTGTTGCCATTGCAATGCGTAAGTGTGAAGCTAGGCGAGATTAAGTACGCGCCTGCCTGACAAACGAAAGCGCTTTGTCCTATGTTTTTTACATCAGTGGCTTGTTGAAAGACATAGGACAAAACGGGTTTACGAGGACAATTCAAACTATGAGTATCACACCAAAATCAGCATACCGACGCATTTTGTTAAAGCTTAGTGGTGAAGCCCTAATGGGGGCGGAAGGCTTTGGCATAGACCCTAAAGTGCTAGATAGAATGGCGCAAGAAATTAAAGAGCTGGTTGAACTTGGTGTTCAAGTTGGTCTTGTTATCGGTGGTGGTAACTTGTTCCGTGGCGAAGGCTTAGCAAAAGCGGGAATGAACCGCGTTGTTGGCGATCACATGGGAATGCTGGCTACCGTAATGAATGGCTTAGCCATGCGCGATGCGCTTCATCGTGCATTTGTAAATGCGCGAATGATGTCAGCAATACCGCTAAACGGTGTTTGCGATGCCTACAACTGGGCAGAAGCCATTAGCCTTCTTAAGTCAGGCCGTGTTGTTATCTTCTCTGCCGGTACAGGCAACCCTTTCTTCACCACAGACTCAGCGGCTTGTTTACGCGGTATCGAAATTGAAGCCGATGCGGTATTGAAAGCGACAAAAGTTGACGGTGTTTATAGTGATGATCCGGTGAAAAACCCAGAAGCAACGCTTTACGAAGAACTGACTTATCAAGAAGTACTAGAAAAAGAACTTAAAGTGATGGACTTGTCAGCGTTTACTTTGGCGCGCGATCACAGCTTGCCAATTCGCGTATTCAACATGAATAAGCCAGGTTGCCTGAAGCGTGTTGTGATGGGCGAAAAAGAAGGTACTGTTATTCGCCACGCTGACAACGATTAATTAAGAACAATAGGATACAAATCGTGATTGATGAAATTGAATTAGATGCGCAAGAGCGCATGGAAAAAAGCCTAGTTTCTCTTAAGGGCCAATTCAGCAAAATCCGCACAGGTCGTGCGCATCCAAGCCTTCTAGATGGCATCATGGTACCTTATTACGGCGTAGACACGCCGCTAAAGCAAGTGGCTAACGTCGTTGCAGAAGACAGTCGTACTCTAGCGTTAACTGTGTTTGATAAAAGCGCCATTCAAGCGGTAGAAAAAGCCATTATGCAGTCTGATTTGGGTTTAAACCCAATGAGTGCAGGTGGTTCAATTCGTATTCCACTTCCTCCTCTTACTGAAGAGCGTCGTAAAGACCTTATCCGCGTTGTTCGCAATGAAGCGGAAGGTGGTCGTGTCGCTATCCGTAACATCCGTCGTGACGCGAACGGTGACATCAAAGATCTTCTTAAAGAAAAAGAAATCAGTGAAGATGAGAGCCGCGCTGCTGAAGAGAACATTCAATCTATTACTAACGATTTCATTAAGAAAGTTGACAGCATGCTTGCTGACAAAGAAAAAGAACTAATGGAAGTATAAGTAAGTATTATGATTGGAAAGCGTTTAAGCGCAGCCAAATCGACAAAAGCAGAGGTGCCAGCAGAATCTGCTGGCCCGAAGCACGTTGCAATCATTATGGATGGCAATGGTCGATGGGCGCAAAAGAAAGGGAAAATTCGTACCTTTGGTCATAAAGCCGGGGTAGAGTCTGTTCGTTCTGTTGTGCGCTTTGCACGTCAAAACGGTATTGAATCACTTACGCTATTCGCGTTTTCAAGTGAGAACTGGAAACGTCCTGAGGAAGAAGTCAGTGTCTTAATGGAGCTGTTCAATCTTGTCCTCAATAGTGAAGCAAAAAGACTACACAAAAATGGTGTACGTCTACAGGTTATTGGTGATGTTGAGGCGTTTGATGCCAAGCTTGTCGAAAAAATTCGTAAAGCTGAAGACATGACCAAAGACAACAAAGATTTGGTCTTGAATATCGCCGCAAATTACGGTGGTAGATGGGACATTGTAAACGCGGCTAAGCAGCTTGCTACGCAAGTGAAAAGCGGCGAACTTGATGTGGAAAGCATCTGTGAAGACGCACTGAATGCGCACATTTCAACAGCTAACCTTCCTGAGTTAGACCTTCTTATTCGCACAGGTGGCGAACACCGTATTAGCAACTTCTTGCTGTGGCAATGTGCCTATGCAGAGTTGTACTTTACCGACGTACTATGGCCCGACTTCAACGAAGACGTGTTTCAATTGGCCGTAGACGATTTTAACGTTCGCCAACGTCGCTTCGGTTTAACCGGTGAACAGGTAGTCACAGCCGATGGTTAACACCATACAGGCAATTATCAGGCTTGCCCTGGTAACGATAGCCAAGGGCAAATTATGCTAAAACAACGAATAATAACTGCATTAATCCTCGCGCCACTGGCGCTTTACGCTATTCTTTTTCTTCCTATTTTTTGGTTTGAAATAGCCATTGCTGGTGTTGTCGGCATTGGCGCTTATGAATGGGCGAATATGTCGGGCGTATGTGAACGTCCTAAAAAGCTCATTTATATGGCAGGTGCCTTTGCCATATGTATAGCCTTGTCTCTTATTGTTGATTCCAGCACGATTTGGTATCAAGGCCAATTACATGGTTTATACCGTGCCATATTAACGGTTGCCGTATTATGGTGGATAGCGTCTTTATTTATGGTGCTAGCCTATCCCAAATATTCCAAGTTCTGGAAAGACAGTCGCAGCGTTAGAACCCTATTTGGGGCACTTACGCTTATACCCACATGGGTAGCGGTTGTTGCGCTTCGTACGAGCTTGCACGATGTTGATCCTTTCTACGGTGCTTCACTCATCTTCTATGTGCTGGGGATTGTTTGGGCTGCAGATATAGGTGCATTCTTTGTTGGCGTAAAATTCGGACGCCATAAGCTACGCCCTAACGTATCGCCAGGTAAAAGTTTAGAAGGCTTGTTAGGCGGTATTGCAGCTTCATTCGCTATTATCGCTTTTGCGGCCCTTCACTATCAGGTAGAGCCTTCGCGTATTTGGCTTCACCTTGCTATTGGCGGTATTACGGTGGCTGTTTCCGCCCTTGGCGATTTAAACGAAAGCATGCTTAAGCGTTGTGCGGGCATTAAAGACAGCGGCAAAATTCTCCCTGGGCACGGTGGTGTACTCGATAGAATCGACAGCTTAACCGCGGCATTCCCTGTTTTTGCGTTTTGCTATGTAACCTGGATGGCGTAATGCAAACAGTAACAGTGTTAGGGGCCACAGGCTCGATTGGTTGTAATACACTCGACGTAATAAACCGCCACCCAGACAAATATCGCGTATTTGCTATTACTGGCAACTCACAGCTTGAATTGCTTATGGAGCAGGCTCAAAAGTGCGCGCCGCGCTATGTGGTAATTGCAGATGACGCTCACTACAAACTAGCCTGTGAGTTAGCATCTCAGTACGGTGTTGATGCAGAGATCCTCGCTGGCGCTAAGGCGCTGGAAGAAGTATCGAGCGCGCCTGAAGTTGATGCTGTAATGGCAGCCATTGTGGGTGCAGCAGGGCTTTTACCCACACTGGCGGCAGTAAAGGCGGGTAAACGGGTTTTGCTTGCCAATAAAGAAGTGTTAGTCATGTCTGGTGCTTTATTTATCGAGGCTGCGAACCAAAGCGGCGCTGAAATTCTTCCTATTGACAGCGAACACAACGCCATATTCCAGTGCCTACCGCACGATTATGAATACGGTAACTTTGCCGCATCCGGCATTCGTAAAATTCTCTTAACGGGTTCTGGTGGTCCGTTTAGAGAAAGACCGCTTGATAGCTTCTCGTCAATTACAATCGATGAAGCCAGTACACACCCTAACTGGTCGATGGGCAGAAAAATTACAATCGATTCTGCAACTATGATGAACAAGGGGCTGGAGTTCATTGAAGCCTGTTGGTTGTTCGGTGCTGGTGCAGATGATATTGATGTGGTTATTCACCCGCAAAGTATTATTCATTCTATGGTGCAATATGTTGATGGCTCGGTGATCGCACAAATGGGTAACCCTGACATGCGTACCCCTATTGCCTATGGTTTGGCGCATCCTGAGCGAATCGAAGCGGGCGTGACGCCGCTCGACTTTTCTGACATTGGCAATTTCAGTTTTCAAACCCCTTGCTTTAAACGTTATCCGAATTTGAAGCTGGCTATTGATGCGTGTAAAGAAGGGCAATGTGCAACAACGCGAGTGAATGCGTCAAATGAAGTGGCAGTCGAGGCCTTTCTAGAAGGCAAAATTCAGTTTTGCGATATTGCTAAAGTAAATGACGCCACGCTTAATGCTCTGCCCAATGTGTCGGTGAATTCTATTCAGCAAATACTAGAGCAAGACAGCCTTGCAAGAGCAAAAGCTAACGAGATTATTCGAGGTAAATTCCAGTGCTAGCATTTTTATGGAGCCTTGGTGCATTCATTGTAGCCTTAGGTATTTTGGTTGCTGTACATGAATGGGGGCACTTTTATGTGGCTCGTAAATGCGGTGTGCAGGTAGAGCGCTTCTCAATTGGTTTTGGAAAGCCTATATGGCGTAAAACAAGTAAATCAGGCACAGAATATGTCATCGCTATGATCCCATTAGGTGGATACGTTCGCATGCTCGATGGACGCATTGATGACGTACCGCCTGAGTTAGAAGACAAAGCGTTTAACAATAAACCCGTTTTGCAGCGCATGGCGGTTATTGCTGCTGGCCCTGGCGTTAACTTTATTTTTGCGTTTTTCGCATTGTGGTTGATGTATTTAGTAGGCTTAGAAACCGTGAAACCTGTGGTTAAAAGCGTTGAACCAGAGAGCATCGCAGCCATTGCTGGTGTACAACCTGGCGATGAAATTATCAAAGTAGGCGACAGGAATACGCCTGATTGGGAAGCGGTAAATCTGGAAATAGTTTCTAATATTGGTGCCGAAAAAGCCAATGTCACGGTTAAAAATTCGTCAAATGTTGAAAAAGAACTGACTTTTACACTGGGTTCTTGGAACTTTGACCCAGATAGTGAGTCTCCTTTAAGCAGCTTAGGGTTAACCCCTTATCGTCCAGATGCAACGTTAACCGTTGGGTTTGTAGGTGAAGGAAGCGCGGCTCAGCAAGCGGGTTTAAAACCCGGTGATGAGCTTCTTGCATTAAATGGCGCTAAGTTGTCATCGTGGGAGCGATTAGTTGACGTTATTGTTGAAAGTCCCGGCGAGAATATCTCGCTTGATATACAAAGGGATGGACAACAACTGACGTTAGATGCCACGATAGCGCGCCGCGATACACCACAAGGGCAAAGTGGATATCTCGGTGTAAGCCCAACATTTGAGCCTTGGCCAGAAGGGTATGTGTTTACGCATCAATATGGCATTATAGAGGCTATTGGGAAGGCGCTAGATAAAACATGGCGTCTTATGACACTCAGTGTCGAAATGATAGGTAAGCTCATCACGGGCGACGTGTCAGTGAAGAATTTGAGTGGGCCTATCTCAATTGCTCAAGGTGCGGGAACAAGTGCTGGGTATGGACTTGCGTACTTTTTGAGTTTTCTTGCCTTAATAAGCGTAAATTTAGGCATAATAAATTTATTACCCTTGCCCATGCTTGACGGTGGTCACCTCATGTTTTTTATCGTGGAGTGGATCACAGGCAAACCTGTGCCTGAAGCGGTGCAGGAATGGGGTTACAGAATAGGTGGCGTGCTTCTGTTTATGATCATGGGTATCGCAATTTTTAACGATATCGCTCGCATAACCTGATACAAATCAGGAAGTACAAAACAGCTAATACAAAACGCGGCCAGGAAAAGAAAAATAGATGAAGTTAAAACAGTTAGTAGCAGCCGGAGCCATTCTTTCCAGTGCTAGCTTTGCCAATGCTGCGGCGCAAGACAGTGAATTTGTCGTTGAAGACATTCGCGTAGAAGGTTTGCAACGAGTTGCACTTGGTGCAGCCTTAACCTACTTGCCCGTTCAAGTTGGCGACGAGCTTAATACATTCAGGGTAACGCAGCTTATTCGCTCGTTGTACTCTTCAACTCACTTTGAAAATGTTGAAATTCTTCGTGATGGCAATACGCTTGTCGTGCGTGTCGCTGAGCGTCCTACCATTAGTAATATCATCTTTGAAGGCAACGATGATATTAAAGATGAGCAACTTCAGGAAAGCTTAGACGGAAACGGCGTTCGTATTGGTGAGCCGCTCGATAAGACCGTACTAACCTCTATCGAGAATGGCCTGAAAGACTTCTTTTACAGCATAGGTAAATATAATGCTGACGTGACGGCTATTATAACGCCGCTACCGCGTAACCGTGTTGACTTGAAATTACTTTTCGAAGAGGGCGACGCGGCTGAAATTGAACAAATCAATATTGTAGGTAACGAAATCTTCTCAGACGAAGAGCTGATGGAGGCTTTCGAGCTACAATACGACACGCCTTGGTGGGATTTCCTGTCGGAAACTCGCTACCAGCAGCAAACGTTGCAAGGGGATATGGAGACCCTGCGTAATCACTACCTTAACCGTGGCTACCTTCGTTTTAATGTTGACTCTACCCAAGTATCAATGACACCCGAAAAGTCGGGCATCTACATTGCTATGAATGTAACCGAAGGTGAGCAGTACACTATTTCAGAAGTTGAATTAGTAGGTGATGTACTTGGCCATGAAGAATATATTGAGCGCGTGCTTCCGCTGACAGAAGGTGAGCTATATAACCAAGCCGAAGTAACCTATACAGAAGAGTTCATCAGTAAATATCTTGGTCGTTTCGGATATGCTTATCCAACGGTTACTACCGTTCCTGAAATTAATGACGAAGACAAAACAGTTAAGTTGACGTTATCTGTTGATCCGGGCAAGCGTATTTATGTTAACCGCATTAAATTTAACGGCAACGTAGTAACTGCCGATAGTGTTCTGCGTCAAAATGTCAGCCAGATGGAAGGCACGTGGCTTTCAAATAACTTGCTAGAGTCTTCCAAGAACCAGCTTTCTCGACTTACTTATATGGAAGAAGTAGAGTATGAAACTGTACGTATTCCTGGCTCTGAAGATAAGGTTGACGTTAATTATAACGTTAAAGAGCAGCCTTCTGGCTCATTTAATGCGGGTATCGGCTATGGTGACAGAACCAAGTTAAGCCTACAGGCGGGTATCCAGCAAGATAACTTCTTGGGTACAGGTAAACGAGTTGGCCTTAACCTAAGCACAGTTTCATATCAGCGCAGCGCACAGATTACTTATAACGATCCTTACTTCACGATTGACGGGATTAGCTTGGGTGGTAGTTTAGGTTACAGTGAGTTTGACGGCTCAGACTTTAACGTTATCCAGTACAATTCTAAGCGTTGGTCAATTGGTGCGAATGTTGGTTATCCAATAAACGAATTCAACCGCATTAATTTTGGCTTAACCTATAGTAACGTTGAGCTATACAACCGTGGTTACTACGAGCAAACTGAGCAGTTTTATAACCAGTTTACGAACGGTGAAGACCCAGATGCAGCGATTAAATACGATAGTTACCTGGCAAGCATAAGCTGGAGTCGAAGTACGCTAAACCGTGGTTTGTTCCCTACTGCTGGTTCGTCTCAGCGTGCGTCATTCAGCATTACCACGCCTAACTCAGACGTGAACTACTTCAAGACAGTATTTGACGGTAAGTGGTACTTCCCATTATCTCGTAACCAGCGCTGGTCTTTCCTAGCGCGCGTACGTCTTGGCTACGGGAATGGTTACGGTGATATTAACGGCAATGAGCAAATATTACCGTTTACAGAGAACTTTACGGCAGGTGGTTCTGATTCACTACGAGGATTCGAGAATAACACGGTAGGTCCTCGCGGTGTATTCCTAGGCAATACGGGCACTATAGTTGGACCTGATGGCGAAGTGTTCCCAGGCGATCCAGCTGATGCGCAGCTGTCTTGGTCGACGCGAAGCCTAGGTGGTAACGCGATGGCACTTGGCGGTATCGAGCTTATTGTTCCTACGCCATTTGTTGAAGAAGAAATGGATAACTCAGTTCGTACAAGTTTGTTTGTGGATGTGGGTAACGTGTGGGATACTGAGTTCGACTATGACTATTACCGTCAGTTTGACATAGCATCTACACAACGCGGTGAGCTATTGGACTATTCTGATTGGAGCCTGTATCGTAGCTCGGCAGGTATATCGGTCCAATGGGTATCGCCAATGGGACCGATGGTATTCAGCTTCTCGAAAGCGATACAGCAACGTGATGGTGACGATGCGAGATTCTTCACTTTCAACATTGGTCAAACTTTCTAAGACATTAAAGCGAGCGCGTTTTTAGGCGCGCTCTATAATAAGATTCACAAAAGGAGTTCCCTTTGAAACAGTTGGTTAAACATATCGTTGCAGGAGCAATGTTGGGTAGCGCTTTAGTTAGTACATCTGTAATGGCTGAGCAGAAAGTTGCAGTTGTCGATGTGCAAGGTATTTTCCAAGCGATGCCTCAAGCGGCTGAAATTCAAAACGCTATTCAGGCTGAATTTAAAGATCAGCTTGAAGAAGTGAATCAACTGCAGCGTGATGGTCAGTTCTACGCAGAACGTCTTCAGCGCGACGCAGCGACAATGAGCGATGCAGAGAAGAAAGAACTAGAACAAAAAATCTTGTCAGTACGTGAAGAGCTAGCTAAAAAAGGTCAACCTTTGCAGCAAAACATTCAACGTCGCAGCAACGAAGAGCGCAACAAGCTTCTTGGCCTAATCAAGCAAGCTATTGACTCTGTTGCAGCAAAGCAAGGTTATGACCTAGTGCTTAACGCTGGTGCGGTTGCGTTTGCAAAAGAAGAGCACGACTTATCTGAGCAAGTTCTTCAGCAAGTAAGCAAAACTAACTAATAACTGCACTAGTCAGTTGTAAAATTTATCAGACCAACTCCCCAAAGGTGTTGGTCTGATTTGTTTTTTGCGCTTAACAGCGTATGGTTGCCGCCGTTTTTAGTTTTTACGGCGAGTTTGACCAGAATGCCAATCAATCATCTGTATTGGTATAAAATAGTTGTAGGTCATGCTTGTATACAGGAGAAAGTTTTTGGCCAATTCACTTAATACCATCGAAATTCAGGAAATATTGGAACTGTTACCTCATCGGTATCCATTCCTACTTGTTGATCGTGTAACAGACTATGTTCTGGGTGAGTCTGTAAAGGCTTATAAGAATATCACTATCAATGAGCCGTGTTTCATGGGGCACTTCCCTGAACAGCCAATTTTCCCAGGGGTATTAATTCTTGAAGCTATGGCACAAGCTGCCGGTGTTTTAGGATTTAAGACAATGGGTAACAATGATAAGTTATACTTGTATGCAGGGATTGATAACGCACGCTTTAAGCGTCCTGTTGTTCCAGGTGACAGGCTTGAGTTTGATGTTGCTCTAGTTAAAGAGCGCAGAGGGATTTGGAAATTTAAAGGCACTGCAAGCGTTGATGGCGATATCGCTTGTGTTGCAGAGTTTATGTGTGCGATGAGAGAGATAGCTTAACGTGATCCATCCAACTGCGGTAATTTCAGAAAGTGCAACGATTGGTGAAAATGTCACCATTGGCCCATTTTGTGTCGTAGACGACAACGTCACCATAGGCGATGGCTGTATTCTGAAATCACATGTGGTGGTACGCGGCCCAACGCGTATCGGTAAAAACAATAAATTTTATCAGTTTTCTTCAATTGGTGAAGACTGCCAAGATAAGAAGTATGCGGGCGAGCCTACTGAACTTGTCATCGGTGACGATAACGAGTTTAGGGAAGGGGTAACCGTTCACCGAGGCACTATTCAAGACAACAGCATTACTATAATCGGTTCTCGCTGTTTATTTATGGCCAATTCTCATGTGGCCCATGATTGTGTTCTTGGCAACGACATTATTATTGCAAACAGTGTTGCGATTGCAGGCCATGTTCACATGGACGACCACGTCATTGTTGGCGGTGCTGCAGGTATTCACCAGTTCTGTAAGATTGGAGCCCATTCGTTCTTGGGGGCTGGCGGCATTATTCTGCGCGACGTGCCTCCCTTTGTTATGGTCAGCGGCCAGAAAAATATTCCTCAGGGTATTAATTCTGAAGGACTTAAGCGTCGTGGCTTCAGCAAAGAAGAAGTTATGGCCATTAAACGCGCTTACAAAGCAATATACCGTGAAGGCAATACCGTAGACGAAGCCATTGAAAAACTTGCCGAACCCGCACAGGAGTTCCCTGGTGTGGCCCTTATGGTGAAGTTCTTACAAGACTCTGAGCGAGGCATTATTCGCTAATTATGTCTAGGCCTATCCGTATCGGCATGGTTGCCGGAGAGCCCTCTGGTGACGTGCTTGCCGCCGGAATGGTTGCAGAGTTAAAACGCCAATACCCTGATGCGGTTATCGAAGGTATTGGCGGTCCAAATATGATAAACGCGGGTTTTCATAGTCTGTTCGATATGGAAACCTTGTCGGTTATGGGACTTGTTGAAGTTCTCTCCCATCTACCTGCCATCTTGAAAGTTAAAAAGCAGCTTCTTGCTCACTTCGAGCAAAATCCGCCAGATATTTTTGTGGGTATTGATGCGCCTGATTTTAATCTGAGAGTAGAAAAAGCGCTTAAAGCACGCGGTATCAAAACCATGCACTATGTGAGTCCTACTGTGTGGGCGTGGCGTGAAAAGCGCATCCATAAAATAGCGAAAGCGACTAATCGTGTGTTGGGTTTATTTCCTTTCGAGCAGCAGGTTTACGATAAATACCATGTTCCCTATACCTTTGTGGGACACACAATGGCTGACGCTATAGCAATTGAGCCCGACCAAAATGCGGCGCGCCAAGAATTAGGTGTAGATAGTAATGCTTCCGTATTGGCTGTACTTCCCGGCTCACGCAGAGGCGAAGTAGAAACGCTACTTCCAGTATTTCTGGAGACCATAGAAGCTATTCATGCTAAACGCAGCGACATTCAATTTCTTATCCCTGCTGCTAACGAACATCGTCTTGCACAAATAAAAGCACTCTTGCTGGAAGCCAATAATGCAGAGGAACGTTTACCCATTCAGGTAACGCAAGGCACATCGCGAGATGCGATGATAGCTAGCGATGTTATCTTGCTTGCTTCAGGCACGGCTACCTTAGAGGCCATGTTATGCAAGCGCCCCATGGTGGCCGCTTATTTACTTGCACCACTCACGTATAAAATTATGCAGCGTTTGTATAAAGCGCCTTTCTTCACGTTGCCAAATCTATTGGCTAATGAAGCTATTATTCCTGAATTACTCCAAGAAGAGGTAAACGCAGAGAATATGAGCAATCAGTTACTTAACTTTTTCGAAAGTGATAATTCTGCCCTGATTTCCCGTTTCACCGACCTCCACCATACGCTAAAATGCAATGCTGATAAAACAGCAGCAAAAGCTGTCGTGGAGGAATTGTTTGCATAAGTTAATTGCCGGCGTTGATGAAGTAGGTCGCGGCCCTTTAGTAGGTGATGTGGTCACCGCCGCGGTCATTCTTGACCCTGAAAATCCCATTGAAGGGCTTACAGACTCTAAAAAACTGAGTGAAAAAAAGCGCGTAGCCCTTGCCCAAGAAATTCGTGAAAAAGCACTCTACTGGAATATTGGTAGAGCGAGCCCAGAAGAAATAGACAAACTTAATATACTGCACGCTACCATGCTCGCCATGATCCGCGCAGTGGAAGGTTTACCTGTAAAGCCTGACTTTGTGCGCGTAGACGGCAACCGGGTTCCGGCGTGGAATTTTGAGTCTGAAGCGGTAGTGAAAGGCGATAGCCTGCACGCAGAAATTTCAGCGGCTTCCATTATTGCCAAAGTAGAGCGAGATAACGATATGATTTCGCTCCACGAGGCCTACCCGCAATATAACTTTGCCGGGCACAAAGGTTACCCCACAAAAGCACACTTTGAAGCCATCGCTGAATATGGCATCTTAGATTGCTATCGAAAAAGTTTTAAACCTGTAAAAGCGCTACTCGAAGAGAAATAACATCATGTCATCGCCATTTATTCATTTACGTGTTCACAGCGACTTTTCGATGATGGACGGCCTGAATAAGGTTAAACCTATTCTAGGTAAAGTGGCCGCGCTTGGCATGCCTGCCGTGGCGATCACCGACCAAATGAATATGTGTGGCTTGGTAAAGTTTTATTCCGAGGCACATAACTTAGGTATTAAGCCCATCATCGGCACCGATTTTTGGGTGACCAATGAAGTCTTTGGCGATGAACCTTTCAGGCTAACCCTTATTGCAATGAACAATGAGGGATATAAGAACATTACAATTCTTATCTCCAAGGCCTACCTTCGTGGACACTTGGCACACCGTGCGGTTATCGATCAAGAATGGTTAGCAGAGCATAGTGAAGGTGTGATTGTTTTATCGGGTGCACAGCAAGGCGATATTGGCGTAGGTTTAATGAAAAACAACGCCAAAATTCTAGATAGTGCCCTTGAGTTTTATCAAACCCATTTTCCTGACCGCTTTTATTTAGAGCTGATTAGAACCGGTAGGCAAGGTGAAGAGGATTACTTACACCTTGCCGTAGAGCTTGCTGAGCAGCGCGGGTTACCCGTAGTAGCCACGAACGAAGTATGCTTTATTGACCAAGAGGGTTTCGAGGCTCACGAAATTCGAGTGTGTATTCACGACGGCTATACGCTTGATGATACCCGCCGTCCTAAACGATACAGCGACCAGCAGTACCTTCGCACTGCTGAAGAAATGGTTGAGTTATTTAGCGATATTCCTGAAGCCTTAGAAAATACGGTTGAAATTGCTAAGCGCTGTAACGTTACTGTACGGTTAAACGAATACTTCTTGCCGCAATTTCCAACCGGCGGCATGACCACCGAAGACTTCTTGGTTAAGGTGTCTGAAGAGGGGTTGGAAGAACGTCTAGAATTTCTATTTCCCGATGAAGAAGTGCGCAAAGCGAAACGTCCAGAGTACGATGACCGACTTCGCATTGAGCTTGAAGTTATCAACCAAATGGGTTTCCCAGGCTACTTCCTTATTGTAATGGAGTTCATTCAGTGGAGTAAGGATAACGGAATTCCGGTAGGGCCAGGGCGGGGTTCTGGTGCGGGTTCACTGGTGGCTTATGCCCTAAAAATTACCGACCTAGACCCGCTTGAATTCGACTTGCTATTCGAACGTTTCTTGAACCCAGAGCGTGTATCCATGCCCGACTTCGACGTCGACTTCTGTATGGATAGACGAGACGAGGTAATCGACCACGTTGCTGAGCTTTACGGACGTCAGGCGGTATCGCAGATCATTACGTTTGGTACTATGGCGGCAAAAGCGGTAGTACGCGATGTTGGCCGCGTGCTTGGTCACCCTTACGGCTTTGTAGACAGAATCTCAAAGCTTATTCCACCTGACCCTGGCATGACGCTTGAAAAAGCGTTTAAAGCTGAGCCACAGCTACCAGAAGTGTATGAAAGCGATGAGGAAGTGAAAGACCTTATCGATATGGCGCGAATACTTGAAGGGGTTACCCGAAATGCCGGTAAGCACGCCGGTGGCGTTGTTATTGCGCCAACCACTATCACAGATTTCTCGCCGTTGTATTGTGATGACGAAGGTAAAAACCCCGTAACCCAGTTCGACAAAAACGACGTTGAAACGGCGGGCTTGGTAAAATTCGATTTCTTAGGTCTTCGTACGCTGACTATTATTCAGTGGGCAATAGATATGATCAAAGAAGGGAAGAACGTTGATGTAGATATCAGCGCTATTCCGCTTGAAGATCCTAAGAGTTTCAGAACCCTTCAAAACGCCGAGACAACTGCGGTATTCCAGCTGGAATCTCGTGGTATGAAAGAGCTAATTAAGCGCCTTAAACCTGACTGCTTCGAAGATATTATCGCACTGGTGGCCCTGTTCCGTCCGGGCCCGCTGCAATCAGGCATGGTAGATAACTTTATTGATCGTAAGCACGGACGTGAAGAAATTTCCTACCCCGATGCTGAATATCAGCACGAGTGCTTGAAAGAAATTCTAGAGCCTACCTATGGCATTATCTTGTATCAGGAACAGGTAATGCAGATAGCCCAGGAAATGGCGGGCTACTCATTGGGTGGCGCTGACTTGCTTCGTCGTGCCATGGGTAAGAAAAAGCCTGAAGAGATGGCCAAGCAGCGCGGCACGTTCGCCGAAGGTGCGAAGGGCAATAATATTGACCCGGACCTTGCGATGAAAATCTTCGACTTGGTAGAAAAGTTCGCGGGTTACGGTTTTAACAAATCTCACTCTGCCGCTTACGCTTTAGTGTCTTACCAGACTTTGTGGCTGAAAGTGCATTATCCTGCGGAATTCATGGCTGCGGTAATGTCGGCAGATATGGATAACACCGATAAAATCGTGACGCTTGTCGATGAATGTGAGCGCATGGGCATCGAAATACTGCCGCCAGATTTAAATGCGGGTAAATACAAATTTACCGTCGATAGCGAAGGTCGCATTGTTTACGGTATCGGTGCGATTAAAGGGGTAGGTGAAGGCCCGATTGAAGCGATTATTGAAGCGCGGGAGACCCAAGGGGCATTTAAGGATCTTTTTGATTTCTGCGCCAAGATAGACATTAAACGGGTAAACAAGCGAGTGCTAGAAAAGCTAGTACTAGCGGGGGCAATGGACAACTTAGGACCCCATCGCGCTAGTCTTATGGCGAGCTTACCCGAAGCCCTTGCCGCCGCTGGACAGCATGCAAAAGCTGAGTCTTTTGGTCAGTCAGACATGTTTGGCCTACTGACTACCGAGCCAGAAGACGTGAAGCAAGCGTTTGCCGACGTCCCTGAGTGGCCTGAAAAAGTATGGCTAGAAGGTGAAAAAGACACGCTAGGCTTGTACTTAACCGGCCACCCCATCAATCAGTATGCGGAAGAACTGCGTTACTACACCGACGGCCGGCTAGTTGATTTAAAACCAACCAACAAAGATCAAATGGCCAGTGCAGTAGGATTGGTACTTGGCGTACGCGTAATGACGAACAAGCGGGGTCGTCGCTGGGCCATAGTGACACTGGATGATAAGAGTGCCAGAATAGACGTACGTTTCTTCCCAGATATGTACGAACAGTTCGAAAGTGTGTTAGAAACTGACAGAATATTGCTTATAAAGGGACAGGTCAGCTTTGATGATTTCTCTGGGGGCAATACAATCACCGCCCGTGATGTAATGGACATTGTTCAGGCACGAGAGAAAAACGCGAGAGCGCTGGCACTTAATATTGATACCCAGCTGCTTGAACCGAAGAAAATGAGTCAGATGCAATCTATCCTGCAGGCATTTAACGGCGGAAGTTGTCCTGTTCAGTTAGCGGTAACCCATCCAGACGCGGAAGTAACCTTGGCGTGTGGTGCAAGATGGTACGTTACCCCTGAAGACCAACTTTTGCACGATCTCAAACAATGTTTGGGAGACAAAGCCGTTTCAATTCTCTACCATTAGGGGCAAGAGGTCGATAGATTGGACATCTCGCGTTTGCATAGACGAGCGTAGTACGAATAGGACATGAAATGAGTATACAGTTTTTGGACTTTGAACAGCCAATAGCCGAACTAGAAGCAAAAATTGAAGAGCTTAGGTTGGTGAATCAAGGTGGCGAGTTTGACGTTGGTATTGAAGAAGAAATCAATAAGCTTCGCGGTAAAAGCGCAGAGCTGACTAAAAAGATCTTTTCTGATCTTGGCGCATGGCAAGTTTCTCAACTTGCACGTCACCCAATGCGTCCTTACACGTTAGATTACATTCCTCGTATTTTTACCGAATTCGACGAGCTAGCTGGCGACCGCGCGTTCGCTGACGATAAAGCGATTGTTGGTGGCCCAGCAATGCTTGATGATCAGCCTGTGATGATTATTGGTCATCAGAAAGGGCGTGACACCAACGAAAAAATTAAGCGTAACTTCGGTATGCCTAAACCAGAAGGCTACCGTAAAGCTTTGCGTCTTATGAAGATGGCTGAGCGCTTTAACATGCCTATCATCACTTTTATCGATACGCCGGGAGCGTATCCAGGTGTTGGCGCTGAAGAGCGCGGCCAAAGTGAAGCAATCGCGAAAAATTTATTCGAAATGGCTGAGCTTACTGTTCCAATCGTGTGTACCGTAATCGGTGAAGGTGGTTCAGGTGGTGCACTAGCGATTGGTGTTGGCGATCGCGTTAATATGCTCCAATATTCTACGTACTCAGTTATTTCACCAGAAGGTTGTGCGTCTATTTTGTGGAAAAGCGCAGAAAAAGCCCCACTTGCTGCTGAAGCGATGGGCGTAAGTGCGCCACAGATTAAAGAGCTAGGCCTGATTAACAGTATTGTTGAAGAGCCTTTAGGTGGTGCACATCGCGATCACAATGGCATGGCGGCTAATTTGAAGGCCGTGATTAAGCAGCAGCTTAACCAGCTTAAAGAACTAGATAAGACTAAATTGATGGAAGAGCGTTACCAGCGTTTAATGTCGTTTGGTTATTGCTAATTTCATTAAGAAAACTAGCATAAAATTGCATTTAGCCGCTATGTACACCTGCGCTCTATCAGTTTAGACGCTTGATATAAAATCTCGCGAGCGGTGGCTTAATTCATGTTGGTTCATGTAATGTGGCATAAGAACATGGGGGTTGTTTACCATAGGTAACCAACCCCTTTGTGTTATTAGAAAGTGTGTTATTAGAAAGCCAGTGCTAAGCCAAGTACCCCTAATAGAAATTGAGTTGAAAGAATAAGGTATTACCGGTCTGTGACCCCTCTACAATCCCCAACAATCGAACATATCGTTAGCCGCATAGCGACATCTCTTACCGATGTAAAGCTACCACTTCAAACGCCACTCGTCGTTGCTTACAGCGGTGGTGTGGATTCGACCGTTCTGCTCCAAGCCGTTATTGCGTATAGGGAACAGTTTGATAGCCCAATTCATGCTGTACATGTACATCACGGTTTAAGTGATAATGCCGAACAGTGGGCAAAGCACTGTGAATTACAGTGTCGTCTTGAAGACGTAGCATTTCATTTGTATCGAGTTGATGTTGATACGGGGTCGAGAAAAAGCCTAGAAGCAGAAGCGCGTAAGGTTCGATACAACGCGCTTATAGAAGTGTGTGATCAAATTGGCGGTGTGCTGTTATTAGGGCAACATGCCGAAGATCAGCTTGAAACCGTATTGCTTCAGCTTAAACGCGGTGCTGGTCCTCAGGGCTTAGCGGGTATGGGAGAAGTTCAGTACCGAGGTGACACCTTGATAATGCGCCCTATGCTAGCACTAGAGAAAGCCGAGATTGTGGCTTATGCCGAAGAAGAAATGTTGCAGTGGGTTGAGGATGAATCTAATCAGCAAAATAGCTTTGATAGGAACTTCTTAAGGAACGAAATTATACCTCACTTGCTGGCGCGATGGCCTAAGTTAACCAAAACCGTGAGGCGCAGCGCCGAGCTTTGTGCTGAGCAAAGTGCACTAGTCAGCGATTCTGCCCAAAAATATTTTGAAGATTGTAAACGCACAGATCTCAGGCTCGACGGGCAACAACTCGCTGCATTGTCTTTACCTTGGCAGGCTATGGTCATTCGCGCGTGGTTTCGAGCTCAAGGCGAGCTGTCGCCCTCAAAAGCGCAGACAGACCAAGTACTTGCTATGTTAAAAGCAAAGCATGATGCAACCCCTGAAGTGAACTTTAAATGGGGCAGGGTTATACGGTTTGACCAAGACCTTTATTGGGTGGTGAACGCTACTCATGAAGTACCGCAAAACTTAAAATTAGTGCCAAACCAAAATATCGCGCTTCCTTGGCTTAGAGGTCATATTCGAATTGCAGTACCAAAGGCGCGAGAAAAAGATACCGTTTCTCTGCAAACTAATGCTCGCAACCTTAAAGTAAAGCCAGAAAATGCGAACGTATCTAAGTTGCTGAAAGAATGGTTTAAGGTATGGCGCGTGCCAAGATGGGAGCGAAACGGCGTGCCGGCAATCTTGATTAACGACGAGCCTGTCGCACTGATTGTTGAAGGACGTTGTGTTTATCTGCAGCCCAAAGCGCCAGATATAGAAATAACCTTTAGTCTCGACTGAATCTATGTAGCACTAAAAGTGCCGTTTTTTGAAAGGGCTAGATACTCTTGCTTATGGTATCCATGGCAATAATGTGCAAAAGCGGCATTGCTTTGCCGCCATCCTGATAAATTCGAATCGCGACGTTACGCTGCGTGATAGCTATTTTTTCCAGAATTTTTCACGCGATACAGGGCGTTGTCAGCACGGTCAAATAGGCTACTCATCGTATCGCCGTCGCGATAAATCGCGCCGCCAAGGCTGCTTGATACGCCTAAGCGAGATAAGTAGCTAGAGCTATTGATACTCATTTGAATACGCTGGGCTGCACAAGCTAGCTGCTGTTGCGACTGACAGTCTAGCAAACAACAAAACTCATCGCCGCCATAGCGAAATGCTTCGTCTTCGTCTCGCAGGACGTTAGATAAATGTGATGCAACATGGACAAGTACTTTGTCACCTTCGCCATGACCAAAATTATCATTCACATACTTAAAGTTGTCTAAGTCGATCACCAAAAGTGCGAAAGGATCATCGTGTCTTTGCGCCCAGCCGAGTTGTCTTGTCATTGACTGCTCAAAGCCCGCTCGGTTACCTAAGCCAGTTAACACATCTTTAGTCGCCATCTGTTGCACACGCATCAATGAAAGAGCGTGCTTTACTTGTTTTCCAAATAAATCATGCAGTTGGAATAGACTCTCCCGTTGCGATAACGACAAGGGTGAACTAATGTAATAATAGACATGAGCTTGATCGCCATTAACGGCATTGGCACCTTGTAGTGGTAAATCAATGAGTGTTGACGATATCTTTGCATTACCGTACACCCAACGCGAGTCAAAGTCAGACAAGCTAAACCCGACAATAGGTAACAACGTGTTTAGCTGCTGAAAATACACGCCACCTAGCTCTTGTAGTTCAAGAGTAGAAAGTAGCTGCGTGATAAAGCCTGATAATTCACTAAAAGAGAGTGATTTACCTGTGCTCTCAGCAGGGTAAAAATTGTTATGTTGTGTGCTATCGTAGACTGACGTTGAAAAATCCACAGTAGTGCCCCTATACAAAATGCGTTGATATGCAAAGAAACAAGTGTCAAAGCCCTGACGTTTCTGTGGCCACATCTTCATTTTCGCGGAATTTATGGCGATCACAGCGGCAAAACTTGCCGGATCTGCATTTACACAGGGGATTTTGCAAACTAGATGCCAACAAAGTGTTTCAGGCACTAGTCTTTAGTTTAAAGCGTAAAATCGCGTGATTTATCGCGCTTGTTTTACAAATGGAAGTTTATGTAGCTTTAGGAGGTAGTGTGGGGACGAGCTTTTTAAATATCGTGATATTGATGTTTATATCGGTATGTGCGGTCGCATTATTTAAACGCATTCATCTCCCTCCTATTCTTGCTTATCTGTTTGCCGGCGTACTCGCGGGTCCACAACTATTATCTGTGTTTGCCCACCCAGAAGAAATGCACCTGCTCGCTGAAGTGGGCATAGTGTTTTTGCTCTTTTCACTTGGTCTTGAGTTCTCGTTACCTAAATTGTTGGCAATGCGCTCTTTAGTATTCGGTGTAGGATTAGGGCAAATGGTGTTTACCACGGCAGTGTTTACCTGTGTTCCTCTGTTTCTCGGCATTCCAATGAGTGCGTCCATCATTATTGGTGGTACGCTGGCGTTAAGCTCAACCGCTATTGTAATTAAGCAAGCTACCGAAATGGGCATTCTTAATAACAGGCGTACACAATTAGCGGTGAGTATCTTACTCTTTCAAGACTTAGCGGTGGTTCCGTTCCTAATTGCTATTCCTCTTTTAGCCCAGACTGGTGAAGTAAGTATTGCGCTAGCTTTAGGCGAGGCGTTACTTAAAGGTGTGTTTGTCATTGCGTTTCTAATGTCAGTGGGTAAGTGGTTACTACCTTGGGTGTTTAGAGAGGTAGCAAGAACAAGGACTGACGAGCTGTTTGTTCTGACCACTATATTGATTGCCCTATTGGCAGGAGGGCTCACTTATTACTTCGGGCTATCCATGGCGCTAGGCGCTTTCTTGGCGGGTATGATGTTGGGGGAAAGCCAATACAAGTATCAACTTGAAGCCGACATTCGTCCGTTTCGAGATATTTTAATGGGGTTATTTTTTGTTACCGTGGGTATGCAGTTAGAACTCACTGTACTGTGGAACAGCCTGTTTGAGATTGTTTTTGGCGTTTTTGCTTTGATGATAGTTAAAGTCATTTTAGTAAGAGGCGCATCTCTATTAGTTAAAACCGATGCAATAGATGGCTGGTCTGCTGGGGTTAAACTTTGTCAGATTGGCGAGTTTAGTTTTGTAATTGCTGCGCTTGCTACGACACACGGCGTGTTAACGTCAGAGCAGTCATCGCTGATTGTGTGTATGGGTGTAATCAGTATGGCGTTAACCCCGTGGCTTATGAATAACAGCGTCACCATAGCAAGGCGTATTGTTAACAAGGATATCTCGTTCGATGACAATGTGAGCTTTGGTAATGCAGAACCGTTAACCAACCACGTCATTATTTGTGGGTTTGGCCGCGTTGGACAGTCGGTAGCTCGCATGCTGAAAATGGAAGGCATTCATTTTGTTGCCATAGATATGGATCCTGTCAGAGTACACGAGAGTCGAAACGCGGGAGAGCCCGTCATCTTCGGTGATGCGAGTCAAAAAGATATATTGATTAATGCCAATGTAGAAGGTGCCAAGCTTGTGCTTGTTACGTTTGATCAAGTCGATAAGGCCAAGCAGGTGATAACGCAGACCCGAAGCATTACGAGCACTACAGATGTTATGGTGCGTACCAAACGAGACTACCAGCTTGAAAGCCTATACAGCGCGGGTGCCAATCAAGTCGTGCCAGAGCTTCAAGAGGGGAGCTTGATGTTGGTATCGCAGGTGCTGCACTACGCCGGCGTGCCGATGTCTCGCATTTTGAAACGGGTTCGTGCTGAGAGAAAAGGTCGCTACGATCATATGCACGGCTTTTACCCGGGAGAAACAACAGAGATCACCTATGGCACAGAAGACAAGTTAGAATTTATCCATGCTGTAGTGTTGTCCGAACACGCTTCCTGTATTGGCAAAGCCATAAAAGATATCGATTTCTCGAGAATGCGAGTAGCGATTAAGGGCCTAAGGCGGGATGGAAATGAAGTTAAAGACCCAGACCAAGACGCTATTTTGCAAGCCCATGACGTGCTAGTGATTGCGGGTAAACCCCGGCGTGTAGAGCGAGCAGAGCGAAAACTATTAGAAGGGAGCTAGCACGCAGTTAAACTTAGCGTTGTTTAATCTAGCGCGCTTGCCATGGAACGTGTGTTGAATTACGTGAGTTCAAGCTTACGCTACGCGGTCGCTTTCTAAGTCTGCAAATTGCTTTTTTAGGTCGTAGCGCTCGTCTGTCACTATCTTCTCAAGCACAGAAACTCGTTCCTTAAGCTCTGCAATTTCGGCTTTATAAGCATCGGTTTCTTTGCTGCTAAGTTTCTTCTTACTTTTGTCTTTTGCACTTTCGACAATGGTAACTAAGGCCCAGGCACAAATGGCTACTATTGCAATCGCGGTCATATTCACGGTGGTATCCCTCACAAATGGCTTTAAAACAGTGTAGGTGAAAATTTGGCCTGTTGCCTAATTCACCCCGTATTTAGTTAAATACTTATCGGTAAAATTACTGCTTCGCTTCAGGTACTATAGCGGTTATCTAACATACTTTTTAGTAAAAAATGTAACCTGTTAAGTCCATCACACTAGCAGTGTTATAATGAGAGATTGCAAGTAGGTTGCCAAGTGACAAAAGTCATTACTTTCTAAGAAGTTAGAATGTTTACCTAAGCTAATACAAAATAAATGTTAATGAATTTCACCAAGTAAAGTAGCAAAATTGACGAATGAGTGACCAAAATAGCAACCGTCCAACACCAAATTTCGACCTTGCAAACAAGCAAACGCAAGAAAAAGAGGCTGTGCAGGAGCCGTTGACTGAAATCGCAATGGAAGACATCGCGACAGAAGAAGACATAATGTGGATGAGGCATGCGTTAACGCTTGCCGATAAGGCTGAGTCGATTGGTGAGGTGCCAGTCGGCGCCTGCGTAGTATTAAACGGTGAGCTTATCGGTGAAGGCTTCAATACGCCGATAACGGATAATGACCCATCTGCGCATGCAGAGCTACGCGCTGTTAAAGAAGCAGCAGCTGCGGTGCAAAACTACCGACTTATTGATGCTACGTTGTATGTGACATTAGAGCCCTGCTCTATGTGCGCAGGTATGCTGGTACATGCACGGGTAAAGCGGGTGGTGTTTGGCGCAAAAGATGCGAAGACAGGCGCTGCGGGCTCGGTCATGAACTTATTGCAACATCCTGCGCTTAATCATCAACTTGAGGTTGTATCTGGCGTATTAGCTGACGAATGTGCTAACAAATTGTCAGATTTTTTTCGCAAGCGCAGGAAAGAAATAAAGGCTGCCAAAAAGGCGAAAAGACTGCTAGAGGGTGATGCTTCAAGCTAATTTATAGCGTTGCCTGAAGTTGTGCTTATTCGTGTTTTCGCCCATTTGGTATATACCGGTTACATGGTCAATCATTGTGAACCAGATGGCATAGAGGTGGCTTAGCCAGGCGTACGGGTTAACTGAGTGAACATATCGCTGGTAACAAATAGCTTGCGGCGCTGAAGTACTTTTTGGTGACAACGCTTGAGCATAAGTCTGCGTCTGTTGTTGTTTTTCAATTTTATTCCTTTTTTCATAAATCGATTTTTTTTCATTTGTTCTCCTTTCTCGCGTTGTGGCCACTTTATGTTTTTCGTGACCACTTTTCTTCCTTCGTGCGCAGCTCTCTTTATTTGAACAAGTCTCACGTTATACGAGAGATGTTGTCATTTAAGAGCTGCAGCTCTTCTAGAGCTTGTCATCGTTGAGAAAATAATTATTACTGAGAAAGTAAGTCAGTGTCTGACTAACTTCTTTTTAGGGTACAGTACAAAGATGACATCGAAATGACAGTTTTCAAGAGAGGAGCAAGGTGAACTGCGTCAAATTTTTCCTTGTTCGTCCAACCATACTAAGCTGTCATAATAACGACGAATATTTTCCACATACTGTAACGCTTCATCGCCTCTTGCATAGCCATAGCGAGTAGTACGGTAATATTTCTTTTGCCTAAGCTGTGGCAAGCGACGCTTTACATCTACCCAAAGGTCTGGATTGCCACCTTGTTGCTCGGTAAGAATGCGTGCGTCTTCTAAATGGCCCATACCTATATTATACGACGCCATAGCCATCCAGGTTCTATCTGGCTCGCTAATTCGCGCAGGTATGCGATTGAGCAAACTGGCAAAATAACGAGAGCCTCCGCGAATGCTTTGTTCAGGATCGGTTCTGTCATCTACGTTCCAGTCACTTGCCGTATCCATGGTGAGCATCATTAGACCGCGAACGCCAGTTCTTGAAATAGCGTCACTGTCCCAGTGACTTTCTTGATAACTCATGGCCGCAAGCAGTCGCCAGTCTAATTCACCTGCATACTGTTGAAATAAGGGTTTGTATTGGGCAAGTGCTGTCTCGGCGGCATAATTAAACGCACGACTGTCGACGTAATCAAACTGGCGAATATGGCCAAAGTACTTGTCTTCTAACACCGTAAACCAGCCTGACTGATGTACAGTACCAAAATATTCAATCAGCGCTGCTTTCACTGAGTCATCTTGATGTAATGGGAGTGCCCATGCCATCGGCATATCTTCATTAAGGGTTTTTGCCACGGCTAAGTTAGGATATCGCCTGCGTTGAAGGGCTAGACGGTTACTGTCTGCTACCGTATAAGCAATGTCGCCATTGGCAACTTGTTGTAACAGTTCTTCGGAGTCAGAATCTTCGGTGGTAACAAGTTGGGTTTTTATTATTGGGCTTTCACTATCACTTGCTTGGTCGGTTACCTGGCCTAATAAACTAGACAGTAAGTGAGCTTGGCTGCTACCTGCCACAGTAACAATAGGGGCATCAAGTTCTAATAAGTCTCTAGGTCTCGATGTCCCTGCTTGGAAGACGAGCTCTTGTTGAACGTGTTGATAGGCTGGACCGTAAGCAAAACGACTTTTAAGTGAAGGCGTTACCGCATCGCCTGTCGCGACAATGTCCAGATTACCTTCTTCTAACTGTTCTAACATGACTTCATAGCTGTAGAAGGGGTAAAGGTCGAGCGTCACGCCAAGGTAATCGGCAAATCCTGCCAGCAGCTCATATTCAAAACCCTGCGGCCCCTCTGCGCCGTTATAAAATGTTCCTGCACCATAAACGGTTCCCACGCGGATCGATTCTCGTTCCAACAATGAAGAGAGGGCAGTGGGTACGGAAGGAACGCCACAACTCATAACAGCAATAGATAATATGATTATTAATTGTAGTTTTAATCGTTTTTTATAGTCTTGTGACTGCATAGACCTTTACTTGTTGTCATTAAACCATCTAAGTTTAAAAAAAAGTTCATGTAAGCGCGTTATGAGGTTACTTACTGCGCATAATTACTCTATAATCCGCGCCGAAATACTCATCAATCCAAGAGGCAACGCGTCGCATTGGTGGTCGTTGTTTCTAACAAACCAGGTAAATCAATATGTTGGTCCTTCGAGGCGCTCCTGCACTATCAGAGTTTAACCAAACTAAACTGATTGCAAAGCTGGGTCAATCCGGCGTTAGGGTTAAAAACCTATATAGCGAATATGTTCACCTAGTCGATTCCCAAGGTGACTTGTCTAAGCAGCAAATAGAGATACTCGAGAAGCTGCTCACTTACGGCCCCGCGAGGCAAGCACAAACCCCTTCTGGAACCTTCTTCCTCATTACTCCTCGCCCCGGCACTATCTCTCCCTGGTCTTCTAAAGCCACCGACATTGCTCACAACTGCAGTCTAAAAAATATCAACCGCATAGAACGAGGTTGTGCGTTTTATATAGAAACAGAAAACGTTGTGAGTGAAGATGATTTTGCGCTTATCGCTAGTTTCTTACACGACAGAATGACCGAATCAGTGTTCACCAATACTGATGAAGCTGCGGTACTCTTTTCACATACCGAAGCCAATACTTTTACCAGTGTAGATGTATTAGGCGAAGGCAAAGACGCGCTAGTTAATGCAAATGTGTCGTTAGGCCTTGCTTTAGCTGATGATGAGATTGACTACCTGTTTGATAGCTTTACTAAGCTAGGCAGAAACCCGACTGACGTTGAACTTTATATGTTTGCGCAAGCAAACTCTGAACACTGTCGCCACAAAATTTTTAACGCTAGTTGGACCATTGATGGCGAGGACCAAGAGAAGTCGCTGTTTAAAATGATCAAAAACACCTACGAGTTGTTACCTGATCACGTGTATTCAGCTTACAAAGACAACGCAGCGGTAATGGAAGGGTGGCAAGCAGGTCGTTTCTTCCCGAACCCGCAGTCACACCAATACGAATACCATCATGAAAACATTGATATTTTGATGAAGGTAGAAACCCATAATCACCCAACGGCAATTTCACCTTTCCCAGGTGCGGCAACTGGCTCTGGTGGTGAAATCCGTGATGAAGGTGCTACTGGTCGTGGTTCAAAACCTAAAGCGGGTTTGGTTGGTTTTACCGTATCTAACTTACGTATTCCTGGTGCTGAACAGCCGTGGGAATTCGAATACGGCAAGCCACAGCGCATTGTAAGCGCCCTTGATATTATGCTTGAAGGCCCACTAGGTGGCGCAGCGTTTAACAACGAATTTGGTCGCCCTGCGCTACTGGGTTATTTCCGTACCTTTGAGCAAGAAGTAAATAGCTTCAACGGTGTTGAAGTGCGCGGCTATCACAAACCTATTATGTTAGCTGGTGGTTTAGGTAATATTCGTCGCGAGCATATTGAAAAAGGCGAAATCACGGTAGGCGCTAAGCTTATTGTGCTTGGCGGCCCTGCAATGAACATTGGGCTTGGCGGTGGTGCAGCCTCATCAATGGCATCTGGCCAGTCAAACGAAGACTTAGATTTTGCTTCAGTACAGCGAGACAACCCTGAAATGGAGCGTCGCTGTCAGGAAGTGATTGATGCATGTTGGCAGTTAGGGGATAACAACCCTATTCAGTTTATCCACGATGTGGGCGCAGGTGGTCTTTCAAATGCACTGCCTGAGCTGGTTAATGACGGTGGCCGCGGCGGTAACTTTGAACTTAGAAAAGTATTGTCTGATGAACCTGGTATGACGCCGCTGGAGCTATGGTGTAACGAATCCCAAGAACGCTATGTTTTATCTGTCGCGCCAGAAAATATGCCAGTGTTCGAAGCAATTTGTGCCCGCGAACGTGCGCCGTTTGCTGTGGTTGGTGAAGCCACTGCCGAGCAGCACCTAAACCTGAACGACAGCCAGTTTGACAACAAACCTATTGATATGCCTCTTGATGTACTTTTAGGCAAGCCGCCTAAGATGCACCGCGACGTAAGCTCGACCAAGGTAAGCTCGCCAGCACTAGACGAGGCAGGCATTACCTTAAGTGATGCAGCAAATCGCATTTTATCTTTGCCTACCGTGGCAGAGAAAACCTTCCTTATCACTATTGGCGACCGCTCGGTTACCGGCCTTGTAAGTCGTGATCAAATGGTAGGCCCATGGCAGGTGCCAGTGGCAGATGTGGCGGTTACTGCAACAGCGTTTGACACCTACCACGGTGAAGCGATGTCGATGGGTGAGCGTGCGCCTGTCGCGTTACTATCGCACGGCGCGTCTGCACGTCTTGCTGTGGGTGAAGCGTTAACCAATATTGCCGCAGCAAACATCGGCGATATTAAGCGCATTAAACTGTCAGCAAACTGGATGGCAGCAGCTGGACATCCAGGTGAAGATGCGGGTCTTTATGAAGCGGTTAAAGCAGTGGGTGAGGAGCTTTGCCCAGAGCTTGGCCTAACCATTCCTGTGGGTAAAGACTCTATGTCGATGAAAACCGCATGGAATGAAAACGGTGAAGATAAAGCGGTGACTTCTCCGCTATCACTCGTTATCTCTGCCTTTGGCGCAGTAAAAGATATTCGCAAAACCCTAACGCCTCAGCTACGTACAGACAAAGGCGCAAGCCGCTTGCTGCTACTCGACTTGGGCGAAGGGAAAAATCGCTTGGGCGCAAGCTGCCTGGCACAAGTCTATACTCAGCTTGGTGATAGCCCAGCGGATGTGGTCTCTGCAAATCGCCTTAAAGCCTTCTTTGACGCAATGCAGACGTTAATTGAAAAAGGCTTGGTGTGTGCTTATCACGACCGTTCAGACGGTGGCCTGTTTACCACCGTTGCTGAAATGGCCTTTGCTGGTAAAACAGGTGTAAGCATTAACCTTGATAGCCTAGTTGGAAACGACATTGCCGTATTGTTCAATGAAGAACTAGGTGGCGTAATCCAAGTGCTTGAAAGCGATATGGATGCCGTTAACGCAGTACTGACTGAATTCGGTTTAACTGAATTGACTCACGATATCGGTACGCTTAATAGCACCGACATGATTGAGTTTAGTCGCGGTGGCGTTGCTGTACTTGCAGATAGCCGCGTATCAATGCGTACAATGTGGGCACAAACCACGTTTGAAATGCAGAAACTGCGTGATAACCCTGAATGTGCTGAACAAGAACACGCGGCAAAGCAAGATGCTGCCGACCCAGGTTTGCATGCTGCGTTGTCTTATGATGTAAACGAAGACGTAGCAGCGCCCTATATTGCCAAAGGCGTTAAGCCAAAAGTGGCGATATTAAGAGAGCAGGGCGTAAACTCGCATCTAGAAATGGCGGCTGCATTTACCCGTGCAGGCTTTGATGCTATCGATGTGCACATGAGTGACGTGTTGTCTGGTCGCATTACCCTTGAACAGTTTGCGGGCCTTGCGGCTTGTGGCGGTTTCTCTTACGGCGATGTATTAGGTGCAGGTGAAGGTTGGGCGAAATCTATATTGTTCAACAGCATGGCTCGCGACCAGTTTGAAGGCTTCTTCAACCGTAACGATACGTTCAGCTTAGGTGTGTGTAACGGCTGTCAGATGCTATCGAACCTTAAATCACTGATTCCAGGTACTGAGCATTGGCCACATTTCGTGACCAACCAGTCGGCGCGATTTGAAGCTCGTGTTGCAATGGTCGAAGTGATGGAGTCTAAGTCTGTGCTGCTTGATGGCATGGCAGGTTCGCGTATGCCTATTGCTGTGTCGCACGGTGAAGGTCAGGCTGAATTTGCCAATGACAACGCGCTGTCACAAGTAGGCGCGCAGGTGGCGATGCGTTACGTAGACAACTACGGCAAGCCAACCATGCAATACCCGGCAAACCCGAATGGTTCACCGCAGGGGATCACAGGTCTAACTTCACTAGACGGACGCAGCACCATCATGATGCCGCACCCTGAACGTGTATTCAGAGCCGTGGCAAACTCGTGGCGTCCAGACGATTGGCAAGAAGATGGTGCGTGGATGCGTATCTTCAGAAATGCCCGTAAATTTGTTGGGTAACAATGCACTGTTAGTTCGATAAAAACAGGGGGAAACCCCTGTTTATCTTTCGAAAAAATACTGTTTAATAAACGTTCATACCATAAATAGGTGTCAAAGCTTTGGCAAAGTGTCAAAAATCTGATTTTTGCCCTTGTCATCAGTTTGTCACTGATCTATTGTAGTGCAAGCAAGGAATGCAATTAGGTTACAGGAGTTGAGTTAGGGTTGTACCAGTGAAAGGCATGTGCCAGCTGGTTTAAATAATAAGAGACGACCGATGAATCGTTCTTCTAAAGGGTTTGGCTTAACCGGAGTGGCTGTAGCTGTAGTGCTGATGTTCGTAACTGCTGTTTTTAGCACATCTGCGAAGTCTGCCGAAGCTCCAACAACGCTAAGTGTGCAGTCTTCAGTTAAGTAGTCTGAAAGAAAAATTCTAACGCCCGTATCAAGTTGCTTGATACGGGCGTTAATCATTAGGGGACAATAAAAACGTTCAGCATATAGCGCTTCATGAGAAAAGCCTAAAAGCTACACTTAAAGACAAGCCCAAAAAAGCAAAGCTGACTCAACGAGTTATTGCCTCTCATTTTATCCTTTCTTATTTTTTTCTCTGTTAATTAATTTCTGCTGCGGATGCTTTTTCAAAAGCACATATGTAGCACCAAAGCCTCCGTGCATCGGTTGAGCCGTATGGTAGGCAATGACTTCGTCTAGTTCTCTTAGCCAATGGTTAACATAACTTTTTTTCAAAGCGGGAAAGGGTTTGCTATTTTCACCTGTTCCATGTTTTATGAGCAGTGCACGAACCCCGCGTTCGTGACTAGATTTAATGGTGCTATAAACCAGGTCTCGGCTTTGTTCTAAGGTTTTCCCTGAAAGTGTTACGTTGGCCTCTAGAGGGTATTTACCAAGGCGAAGTTTTTTAAAAACGCCGTCTTGAATACCGGGCTGCTGGAAGTGTATGAAATCATCAGGGGGTACCGGCTTTACACCTTCCATGCTCAGTGGATTAGCGAGTTTTTCGCGGACGCTTAACTGCCTAGCCGCTCGTTTTTGTTTTTCAGCGAGCGCCTTTTCAGGATCGTGTAATAAAGCCTTATCATCTGAAGCGATTGGTTTTACATCTTGCATTTCTGCAAAAAACGAATCGATATCGTCGTTTTCAAATTGGCTCATATTAATCCCCGTATAAGCTACTTCTCTATCTTTTATACGCTATTTCTGCCCCGTTGGTCTATGGAGCATAACCGCTCGATATATCACCGGGCGCAACGAACAGCAGCACCGTCGATTGCAGTGTAATTATAAAGTGGGGATTAAATTCTAAAAATCATCGTTTAGTAAATGGCACCGGGTTCCGCTAAAGCTTCAATAGCATCCCACTCTTCTTCAGAAAATGGGCACTGCTCAGCTGTTTCGGCACAACTATCAGCGTTATCAGATGGGGGGAAATCGAAAGTCATAATGCTCTCCTGTTTTGAAGAGTATTACTTAAATTGGCTAAATTACAACCAAAGTATAATAAATTCTTCAATATTACAGGAGACGGTGTGTATAAGCATCTTTACTAAAAAGCAGAAACGTTGCGCAATTAATGGCGTCCCCAGCTGGAATCGAACCAACATCTAAGCCTTAGGAGGGCCTTGTTTTATCCATTAAACTATGGGGACCTAATGCGTAGGGAGTTTTATTATACGTAGTTCGGGAAAATACGAAACCCTTTGTCAACAAGGTGCAGCGCTATGAGAAGAATGTCTCTGTCATTGACGTGAAAGTAATGTGTCCATGGCCTGTTTTTCTAATGCATATAAAAAACCCTCGTAGATACGAGGGCTTTGGCTATGGTCAGCGTATTTTTAAATATCAAAGTGTACCGCTAGTCTCGTAAATCTAAAGAGCAGTGCATGGGGATTGTTCAATTTGTTAATTTTATATGCCGCTGTTGGACAAAACAGCATGTTTTGTTGAACAAATTCCCTATGATAGTTTGGATTCTAACAAAAACGAATTGAAGTAAAAGATTATAGTTACACTTTATTCAATGCTTGAAGTAATTGATATTCGATACCTTTCCAAAGGCAATTAATTCACTTAGATGACGAAAGTACTATATAAACTGGGAACTCTAAACTGTTTAAGGCAGATCGAGAAAGACTATTTTTTTACTACAAAATCGTGTTCTTGAATGTTTGCGATAATTCCTGCACCTTCGTTTACTACTAGAGACGAATTACCGTAGGCACTACTCACTACAAATTTGCCAGGATATAGCGAGTACTGTAAGTATTTACGGCCACGGTTATCGACAATCTCTTTAGCTTGATAAAGGTATAGTTCATCTTTTTCAGAAATGCCATTGTCTCTGCCTAAAGATACAGAAATTTTATCGCCGGCAACATTAATCACTCTACCTGTCATTGGCTGGCACGCAGTGGCTTCTTTTATGTCTTCAATCGCTTCTGCTATTGTCGCGTTGACAGTTTGCCCATAAAGCGACTGCCAAAATTTTGTCGAAAACTCATCAACATCTTCGAATCTGTCGAATGTCCATTCTCCTTGATTCTGATAAGACTTAGTCAACAACAGGCCTCCATTAATGCCGTCATAGACTTGAATGGTCATAGCAAAGGAGCGTCTAGAAGTACCCTCACGCCACGGTGTAAGAACCGAAGCCTCTTCCCGTGTCACGCTTAAATCATCTATCATGCCCACCAACACAAATTGAGTATTACTTTGCGCTGAAAGCGTGCGTACATTTTGGTCAGTATATCGACTGTCAAATTTTGCAGTATGTGGCGCGATATAGATAATATCTAGGTTTTCAGTTTTATTTCGCATGGCCTGCGCTAACTGCTGGGTGAATGAAGCATCGAAATTGGGAATATTACCCTGTGTTAGCTGCGCTCTGTTACGTACCCTGAAATGTGTAGTAGCGAAATGTTTTTGGTCATTTTGTGCGGCACACACTTTTCCTCTTGGAAAAATGTCAGCGCGAATACTTACCGTAATCACATCGCCGCTATAAACTTCATCAACTAGCTCCAGTTGTTCAACTTCGCCGGTAGAGCGAATGGTCATCTCTTCATTTTTAAGAAGACCATTTGTAAGCTTGGCGACACTATGAACTGATGCGCCTGCAAAAAGCATGGCTTGCTTAAGTGCCTCTTGGGTAGCCGCATGTCTGGCAGTTTCCTTATCACCATTTCGCACCACAGCCTGTCCTGTAGCCTCGTACCACACGGCATTTGCTTGCCCAACGAAAAATGCAAACAGGCAAATTACCGCCACGACAGCATTTAAAATAGTTACCAGCGTTGTTTTGCTAATATGTCGCACCGCACACCTCTGGAGGTTTTTGTCTAACTGCGCTATGCAAAGCGCCCGGTTTATAAGGCGAAGTATGCGAAAAGAGTGCCAATTGATGTGGTTTGGTCGTCATTAAATCAATCGGGCGCATATCTTGCACATACCTTGCAAAAGGTTTGTAAAAAGCGTCAGTTTAGATATGTCAAAATCTGCTACCGCGAGTATGGCGGTATCTCGTAGTTAAAAGGCTGCCACCGACGAGAGCAGCGTAACTACACATTTGATTTTATTAATAATGCAATTTGGAAATGAAACTATGTGCTTGAAAAAAATACATAAATCAAAATCGCTGCTGCTGTCTTGCTTTCTTGGTTTAGCAATAAGCAATGGTGGATGCGGCATTATTGATAAACACGTTGAGTGGGAAACAATAGAACCAGAAAGCTATCCCGTGCTCAAGGCGGTAGGCTATGCGCCAATTTCTTCTCAGCATGGCGAAAGCGACAGCATGAAGCTTATAATGGCGATGAAAGCGTCAAAATTAGATGCATACCGAGAGCTAACTGAACAAGTCTATGGTCAAAAAATTGAAGGCAATCAGTCTCTGTCTCACTTGGTTATAGATAGCGAAACATTGCGAGCATCTGTAGAGGGGGTCATTAGAGGCGCTGAAGTCGTAAAAGCCTATCCGGTAGGTGAAGATACATACGTCACCGAACTCGCTTTAGATATGCAGCAGGTTTACGATATATATCTGTCGACCGCAAAACCGCGCCGAGTAAAGGATGTTAAGTATTATTAAACGTTAACGAAAGGGGAGTTTGCGCAAGTGGCTGTATAGTGAAGTTTTAAAACATGCGCAAATTCACAGAGATATAATTTACTTTTACCGGTTAAGGCTTAATGGTTAAAGCTCGCTGAGTGGGGTTTACTGAAATCGCAAAACATTAGGCGCTCACTCCCGACCCTAAAGTCCCGCCTTTCGGCTTTCCTTTTTTGTCATAGGTGAGCGATTCTTTGGCACGAACTTCCATCATCAAGTTACGTAAGTGTGTGAGGCGTAGCTGTCCTTGCTCTACGGCTTTTTGATTGACCTGCGTGCGGTATTTGCAATCGTCCAGAAGTTTCTTTGCATTAGCCATTAATGCTTCATCTTCTTCTGACATTGAGCCTTGATCGCTAATTGTGCGCTCAATACTTCCATCGAGAGCCTGAATAGACGTTAACAGTGCTGTCTTTTCGTCTAACAAATTCATTAAAGATTCGGCGTCTCGCGAACTGATAAGTTGCAATTCTTTTTCAAGCAATACGGCAAGTGAAGACAGTTGCTCCACTTGCTTTATTAGTGCTTGTGTCAATTGGCTTTCTTGTTCAGTCACGTTAGCTCTCTTCTGGTTAGTTACGAGTTTTGTCGCTCACTATTTAGCGCCAAAAATCTCACCTTCTAGTTTTGCAATCTTGTTGGCAAGCACTTCAGGATTAACTTTATACTCGCCACTTTGAATCGCTCGCTTAAGGCGATCGACTTTATCTTGGTTGACAGGCGCTTCCGAACCTTTCTTCTGAACCTGGTTGAGCTGCTGAGCAGATTGCGTCAACGATACAGAATCCTGACGAGGAACTGATGCGGTTTGCGCAGCCTGTGTTGATGCCTGTTGTGGAGATTGCTGCGTCTGGTTTTGCTGCGCAACCTTTCCATTATCAACGGGTGTTTTCGGTAACCCATTGTTTATATTGTTAATTGCCATAATTAGTCCTCACTACTTTTTCGCCTCTGTAAAGTATATCGGCCTTTTGGCTAATTTCTTTAGCTAAATTGTGAACAAAAAAGTAGATATTCGCTGCCTCGTTTATAAGTGTATCACGACTTCTTCAGGGCTTGCGACTCTTGCTATCACCGCCTTTTGGCTACTGGCATTAATTACCTTAATATTGTCACCAACAACACCGTCTTGCTGAGCGATTCCGGCTGTTTTCACTTCCATACCTGCTACCTCAGCAGTTATGGTAATTCTGTCGCCTTTGCACACAAAGCATAGCATATTTGACTGTATAGCTTGTCCGTCAGTCACTCGGCGTTTTATTCTAGCCCCAATAAGCGCTTCTAGCTCAGTAAATGCGGTATGGCGCAATCGTCTTACATCAACTTTTGCCAGAGACAGATTCGATGATGTTAGTACGGTTCCTGGACTTATTGCGCCTTGAGTGACAACAATTTCTTTGGTACGCGTTACTTGCCCGCTGGTAAAAAGGTACCATTCATTATTTCTGCAGCTCACTCTAACTGAAATATACGATTGGCTCAGCGCTTCTTGCGATGCATTGTATTCGAACCCAGTTGGGCAGTCAGGAATATTTATCCTATCGTCTATCTTCACAATAGACACATCAATGCTAGTATCCTGCGTATTATCAGCAAGTTGAGTTATTAGGTATTGTTTTGCACCTTCTTCAACCTGTTTGTGATTGGTTTGTGCCGCCAAGCAGTTGATAGAAAGCACACTGAAAACGGTCAATGACAGTAATCGTGTGAATGTTAGGCGCGTTTTGGCGTTCATATTTTTCATCATGACTTTTCGTGTTCAGTTTACAAGTTATTGACTATGCTTAATACGGCCGGTTTGCTTAGTGCAAATAAATAACAGCCAAAGTAAATCCATAAGGTTTACAAGCACGAGCGTCAACGCAGGATCATTGACTAAGTTAAGGTATAAACCCTACTAAAGACTGAAAAATGCTATTTAGTGTCATTTTTCTGTCGTTTGACCTGCAAAAATTTAGTGATATTGTCTATCTTTATCATAAGAGGCAATGATCATGCCCAGTATTACTTAGAGGTGACCTATGTCGGGGATTTTAGATTCAGTAAACCAGCGCACGCAGCTTGTTGGGCAGAATCGCTTAGAGTTGCTGCTGTTTAGACTGAACGGCCGCCAACGCTTTGGAATTAACGTTTTTAAAGTGCGGGAAGTGCTTCAGTGTCCTCCGCTAACAGCAATGCCGAAATTAAACCCGTTGGTTCGTGGTGTGGCGCACATCCGTGGTCAAACCATATCGGTCATTGATTTAAGTATGGCAACACGCGGCCGTAAAATTGAAGATCTTTCTAATGCCTTCATTGTCATTGCGGAATATAACCGTTCAGTTCAGGGCTTTTTGGTGGGTGCCGTAGAGCGTATCATCAACACCAATTGGGATGCGATCATGCCGCCACCTCAAGGTACTGGCAGAGCAAGCTATTTAACGGCGGTGACTGAAGTTGAAAATGAACTTATTGAAATTCTGGACGTTGAGAAAATTTTGAACGAAATTTCTCCGTTGAATGCCGAAGTAAGTTCAGAGGTGGCCGAAAGCCTGACCACTGAAGGCCAAGAAAACAAGATTATCTTTATTGCAGATGACTCTGCGGTAGCGAGAAACCAAGTTAAAAAGGCGCTAACTTCACTAGGCTTAGAAATTGAGCTAGCTAAAAACGGTCTTGAAGCCTTAAATAGATTGAAAGAAATTGCGGAAGAGTATGGCGATGTAACAAACCGTGTAGGCGTGCTGGTCTCAGATATCGAGATGCCAGAAATGGACGGGTATACACTAACCGCCGAAATTAAGAATACGCCTGAACTTCAAAAGCTCCATGTTGTATTGCATACGTCGCTCAGTGGTGTCTTCAACCAAGCTATGGTGCAAAAAGTAGGGGCTGATGACTTTATCGCGAAATTCCACCCCGATGAACTTGCTACCGCGGTACAAAAGTGGCTAATGACTGAGTGCGAATAACGGAGCAAGATTGGATTGGCTAATAAAGACGTTTCGCCAGCAAGTTACCTCAAGTTTAGAGAGTTTTTGGAAAAGCAATGCGGCATAGTATTAGGTGATAATAAACAATACCTGGTGCGCAGCCGTTTAGCTTCATTACTCTATAAGCATAAGTATGAGTCTGCTGACGAGCTGATTGACGTGGTTGTGAAAGGGTTCGATAGAACCTTACTACAGAACGTTATTGACGCAATGACCACAAACGAAACGTTGTGGTTTCGAGACAACTATCCCTTCGATTTACTTGTAAAAGAGTTACTACCAACACTATCGGCAAAAAATCAGAAGCTTCGCATATGGAGTGCCGCTTGTTCGTCTGGACAAGAGCCTTATTCTATTGCGATGTCTGTACTTGAATATCAGCGCCAAAGGCCAGGTGCATTAAGAGCGGGTGTTGAGATTGTTGCTACAGATTTATCGTCAGAAATGCTGCAAAAGTGTGAGTTAGGTATTTATGACGAACTGTCCCTTGCAAGGGGATTGTCCCCTCAAAGGAGGCAGGCCTTTTTCCAGCAAAATGATAGCGGGCTTATGCAGGTAAAACCCGACGTTCGTCGGATGGTAAGCTTTAGAAGTCTAAATTTACTTTCGAGCTATGCAGCACTTGGCCGCTTTGATATCGTTTTTTGCCGTAATGTTTTGATTTATTTCTCGGCCGAAGTAAAACAACGCATCCTGCAACAAATTGCCGGGCAGCTGCAGCCTCAGGGTGTGCTTTTCCTTGGCGCCTCTGAATCAATCAGCGCTGCAAGTGATACCTACAGAATGGTTAAGTGCCACCCTGGCCTTTACTATCAAAAAAAATGATCTAACTTATCGGCCTGATAACTAATACTTTTTCTATGATCAGGTCGACACTTTTGACTTACACCCTCCGTCAAAATCTCATTATGGCATTTGCCTTGCTAACTATTTTTACAAACGACAGTAAAACGGCAAGATTCGATATTTAATTGTCCGCTTACATTGTCACCACGAAACAAATTTTTAGTATGTCAGAGGTCATGTTATGGCTATTAACCTAGATAAGCTGGTTGGCTTTCATGAGTCAGCACTCACTATACGCACAGAGCGTATGGAAGTGATTTCTGGAAATCTAGCGAACGCAAACACGCCTGGTTATAAAGCGCGGGATATTGATTTTAATAAAGCAATGCAGTCGGCTATGCGAG
Organism: Alteromonas sp. G4i13; assembly: GCF_054960505.1. Classification (NCBI taxonomy): domain Bacteria; kingdom Pseudomonadati; phylum Pseudomonadota; class Gammaproteobacteria; order Alteromonadales; family Alteromonadaceae; genus Alteromonas; species Alteromonas sp. G4i13. Next base: position 133,212 of record NZ_JBHNYX010000001.1, read on the forward strand.
AAGCATCTGGTGGTACAGCCAATCACGCTTCTTCAGGAATGGTGCGGACAAATGATCGCCACTTAAGCGGCAATTCTACGTCAGTAGCGGCAAACTTTGACATGCAATACCGCATCCCAACACAACCAGACACTGGCGACGGTAATACGGTTGAAGTTCAAGCGGAAAGAAATCGGTTTTTAGACAATGGATTGCGCTACCAAGCCAGCCTAGAATTTTTGAACGGAAAAATTAAAGGCATGAAAAAAGCGCTTAGCTCAGGAGGTCAGTAGTCATGAGTTTATTTAATGTAATGCAAATTTCGAGTACGGGTATGGAGGCGGAGAATGTACGTCTTAATACTACGGCAAGTAATATTGCCAACGCTAACTCGGTTAGCAGCAGCTATGACGAAACATACCGAGCTCGCCATCCAGTTTTCGCTACGGCGTTGCAAGATGCAATGCGCGATCAGTCAAAAGGTGCAGGTGTTCAAGTAAAGGGGATTGTAGAAAGTGATGCTCCTTTGCAAGTGGAGTATTCACCTAACAACCCGATGGCAGATGAAAACGGCTACATCTATAAACCCAACGTGAACATTGTGGAAGAGATGGCGAATATGATGTCAGCGTCCAAAGCGTATGAAACTAACGTGCAGGTTGCGGACACCACAAAGCGTATTTTCCGTCGCGTACTGCAGCTAGGTCAAGGGCAGTAACTTGCCGCTTGAATAATGTGAGGATTACTCAGTGAATACCATAAACAACACTGGCTTAAATACTGATCTGTATTGGCAAGAGGAAACCGTCAAAATAGCTGACGGCACCGAGCAGCAGTTAACCCAGGAAGATTTCTTCTCAATGTTAACTGAGCAGTTAGCCAATCAGGATCCCACTGCACCTGTTGATAACGATCAAATGGTAGCGCAGATGACATCATTTACGATGGCCGACGGCATTTCCCAGCTTAACGAAAAGTTTGAGTCGTTTGCAGCTTCAATGACATCGAATCAAGCGTTACAAGCCTCTAGTCTTATCGGGCAAAACGTGCTGGTTCAAGGTAACGTGGGTTATATGGCTAATGAAGGCGATGGCATTTCGGGTGTAATTGTGAATGAAAAAACAGTTCAGAATATGACGATCACTATTGAGAACCAGTTTGGTGAAGTCATAAAAACCATTGATGCAGGCACACAAAGCGCTGGCAACATTGAGTTTGAATGGGATGGCAAAGATAAGCATGGCAACCAGATGGCACCGGGTGAATATGTTATCAGTGCCACTGGCGAATTAAATGGAGAAGGTGTTCAGCTAAATACCGCCGTTAATCGCCATGTTGGAAGTGTAAGCTTGGCTGGTAGTGGTCAAGGCGTAATTTTGAATTTGGATGGTGATGTCAGTATCAATCTTGATGACGTCATTCAAATCGGCAGTTAGTAGGAGAATCAATAATGTCTTTTAATATTGCACTGAGTGGCGTATCAGCCGCACAAAAAGATTTGGATGTAACCGCCAACAACATCGCAAACGTAAATACAGTTGGCTTTAAAGAATCTCGCGCTGAATTTGGCGATGTTTATGCGGCATCACTGCTTTCAGGTGGTAAAACTAAAGTAGGTGACGGTGTACTCACTCAAGAAGTTGCTCAGCAATTTTCTCAAGGTAGCCTTCAGTTTACCAATACCTCGCTTGATTTGGCGATTACGGGTAATGGTTTCTTTGCGACAGTACCTGAAATTACTTCTCGCGACTTCTCGTTCACACGTGCGGGTCAGTTCAAGTTAGATAGCGACAATTTCGTGGTTAATAGTAACGGCGATAACTTATTGGGTTTCCCCGTTAACTCTGATGGTACAAGTGCCTCGGTAGCACTTAGTACTACAGAACCAGTACGTATCCCAGATTCTTCGGGTTCACCAGCACAAACCACAGAAGTTGACATTCGAATGAACTTGCCTGCTGGTGATGCAGCCCTAGATCCACAAGATTTTGACCCTGAAGATCCGCTTACCTACAACGCAGCAACATCGGTAACCGTTTACGATTCGTTAGGTGATAGCCACGTAATGACCTATTACTTCATAAAGGATGCGACACCGGGTGTTGATAATGAGTGGTATGTTGCTACTGCAATCGATGACACGCTAGTTGATATGACAGATTCAGCGGGTAATGACACAGACCCAGCAACAGCAGTAAATAGTGTCGGTGGTAACACCGGTAACGCCGTAACAGCATCTAAACTTATCTTTTCTCAAGGTGGTGATTTTGCTGGCATGGAAACGCCTGATGGCCTACCTACACTTGATTTCAAAATGCAAACAGAAGCGTTAGGTGCAGGTATTCTTGCTAATGGCTCAGATCCTACGCAGCAAATAAGCATTGATTTTAACCTCGATGTTAATAACGCGACGCCTAATGAGCCGACTCAGTTCGCCTCTGCGTTTGAAGTTACTTCACTAGAACAAGACGGTTTACCTGTAGGTCGATTAACAGGTATCGACATTGGTCCGGATGGCTTGGTTCGTGCAACGTTCTCTAATGGTACGTCTGAACCTATTGTTCGTGTCGCTTTGGTTCGCTTTTCTAATGAACAAGGCCTAACTCAAGAGAGCAGTACTCAGTGGAAGGAAAGTATTCTTTCAGGTGAGGCACTAGCGGGTGAAGCAACAACCGGTACTTTCGGCGAAATTAACTCTTCGGCGCTAGAACAAGCTAACGTTAACCTTACCACTGAGCTCATCGACATGATTATCGCTCAGCGTAACTTCCAGGCAAACTCGCGTGCGCTTGAAGTGAACAACTCGCTAAACCAGACTATCCTTAACATTCGATAGTTTGCAGTAAGCTACATTAGCAGATTGCTAAGCGGCAAATTTTAGGCGCGGAAAACCGTACCTATTTGACCCGATTTAGAAAGGTCGCAACAATGCGACCTTTTTATTTTTCTATATATATCAATTCAATACCGCCCTTATTTTTCAATTGCACTAAATATCCACAGATTGGCACTGCCTTTGCAAAATCTTGTTTAAGGTTTAATCAGAGTCAAAAGTCAGTCATGGACAAACTTCTCTATATTTCAGCAAGTGGCGCCTCCCAAGACCTTCTCGGAACAGGGATTAGGGCCAATAACTTGGCTAATGCACAGACAACGGGATTCAGAGCGCAGTTAGAGCAGGCAAGGTCAATGCCGGCCTACGGCGAAGGTTTGCCGACTCGCGTGTTTTCCATGACAGAAAGCCCGTCGAATAATTACGAGTCGGGTCCGATGATTAAAACAGACCGCGACTTAGACGTAGCCATCCAAGGTGATGGTTGGTTCGCTGTACAAGATCAAAATGGTCAAGAAGCTTACTCGCGTGATGGAAATTTCAAGTTAGGCGATGACGGAATTTTGACAGATATCCACGATCGCGTCGTGCTTGGTGACAATGGGCCAATATTCCTTCCTGTTCCTTTAGATAATCTCAATATTGCGGCCGATGGCACGTTGTCAATGAGACAGTTAGGTGCCCCTGCCAATGTTATTGAAGAAGTGGGGCGACTTAAATTAGTTAGCCCAAACTATGCAGACATGGAACGTGGGAACGACGGCTTATTTAGAATGGAAGATGGCTCAATAGCGCCAGCCAATGCCAACGTGAAAGTAATGTCGGGCATGCTTGAAGGTTCCAACGTCAATGCGGTTGACGAAATGGTAGACATGATAAGTCTGCAACGTCACTACGAGCTTCAAGTCAAAATGATGAAGCAAGCAGAGAAACTAGATCAAAGTGGCAATGCGTTATTACGCATTCTGTAAACGAATTTTTATCATCGTTGCCCCATGAGCAACGTCGGAGGTTAACATGCATCCAGCACTATGGATAAGTAAAACCGGACTAGACGCCGCACAGACTGATGTGGCAGTGGTATCTAACAACCTAGCCAATGCGTCAACTGTGGGCTTTAAAAAAGACCGCGCGGTGTTTGAAGATTTGCTTTATCAGAATATCAATCAGCCAGGCGGTCGTTCGTCTGCTGACACAGAGCTTCCTTCTGGGCTTATGCTTGGTTCAGGCTCGAAGGTCGTTGCTACTCAAAAAGCACATACGCAAGGTAACCTGTTAACCACTGAAAACGCGCTTGATATGTCAATTCAAGGTCGTGGTTACTTTGAAATATTGCAGCCAGACGGCACCATTGCATATTCAAGAAATGGTCAGTTTTCACTGAACGACCAAGGCCAAATTGTTACATCTGGCGCGGGTTTTTTGCTTCAGCCTGAAGTGGCTATTCCCGAAGATGCGCAACAAATCACAATTTCTCAAGATGGTGAAATTAGCGTGAGCATACGGGGCCAAGCTGAACCGCAGGTACTCGGTCAGCTTAATATTTCTGACTTTGTTAACCCAACCGGATTACAACCAACCGGACAAAATCTTTATGTAGAGACAGCGTCAAGCGGTGCGCCTATTCAGGGGGTCCCTGGTCTGCAAGGATTGGGTTATATCTCACAAGGCACGTTGGAAACCTCTAACGTAAACGTGACCGAAGAGTTAGTAAACCTTATCGAAAGCCAGCGCTTGTATGAGATGAACTCAAAGGTTATCTCATCGGTCGACCAAATGCTTGGTCAGGTTATTCAGCAACTTTAGTAGGTAGCATCATGCGTATTTTAGGTTTATCTGCTGCACTTCTGATACTTGGCGGTTGCGCCAGTACAAACGAGCCTCCCGTTCAGGCAAACGACCCGTCGTTTGCACCGGTAGTGCCAGATTACCCGCGTGAAACGGTAGTAGAGGATGGCTCGCTTTTTCGTTCGCAGCTTGCTAATAACTTATATTCTGACGTTACCGCAAGAAGAGTCGGTGACATCATCACTGTAACGTTAAGCGAGAATACCCAAGCGAGCAAATCAGCCGACACTAGCACAGCGAAAGATTCAAACGTCAATCTTAATCCTATTACCGGGCTTGCTGGGCAGGCGATAAACATTGGCGGAGAGTCCGTACAATTAGGAATAAGTTCATCCCGAGATTTCTCCGGTGATGCCACTGCTAACCAAAGCAACAGCTTAAACGGCGCTATCTCAGTTACTGTGGTCGACGTACTTCCTAACAGCAACCTTGTTATTCGTGGCGAAAAGTGGCTAACCCTGAATCAGGGCGATGAATATATTCGTCTTACCGGTATCATTCGTCCGGCAGACATTAGTCCCGAGAATGAAATCGTGTCCACTAAGGTTGCAAATGCGCGTATCCAATATTCGGGTACGGGAAGTTTTGCGCGAGCACAAGAAAAGGGTTGGTTAACCAAGTTCTTTGATTCTGCTTGGTGGCCTCTTTAGGTTTTAGGATAGGAGAGTGAACATGCGTTTGTTTTCAGTAGTATTAGCCGCTTTCACAATGCTTTTATCTTCACAGGCAGGTGCGCAGCGCATTAAAGATGTAGCGAGTATTCAAGGCGTACGTAGTAACCAATTAGTGGGATATGGTCTTGTTGTAGGTTTGCCTGGAACGGGTGAACAAAGCCCGTTTACCGAACAAAGTTTCAGAACCATGCTGCGCAACTTTGGTATCAGTCTTGACGCTAACACCAAGCCAAAAATACGAAACGTGGCCGCAGTGGCGGTACACGCCGACCTGCCTGCTTTTGCAAAACCCGGACAAACCATTGATATTACGGTTTCTTCAGTTGGCGAAGCGGCCAGTCTTCAAGGCGGAACGCTGCTCCAGACGTTTCTTCGCGGTGTTGACGGTAAAGTCTACGCTGTAGCGCAAGGCAGCTTAGTCGTGAGCGGGTTTGGCGCACAAGGCGGTGATGGCTCTCGTATTGTCGTTAATACGCCAACGGTAGGCAGAATTCCAAACGGTGCGATGGTAGAGCAATCTGTACCAACAGGCTTTGCCAATGGCGACACGTTAACGCTTAACCTCCATTATCCAGATTTCTCAACAGCCAAGTCGCTTGCAGATACGATCAACGAGCGCTTAGGTGCACAGCCGGAAAATGGCTATGTTATTGCTAAGCCCATTGATGCAGCGTCTGTTCGCGTGTCGGCCCCGCGAGATGTCGGTCAGCGCGTGGGCTTTTTGGCTACCTTAGAAAACTTCGAATTTACACCAGCTGATGCGCCAGCGCGTGTGGTAATAAACAGCCGCACAGGCACCATTGTTATTGGCAGTGACGTTCGCTTGTTACCAGCAGCAATTACTCACGGCGGGCTAACGGTGACCATCTCTGAAAATCAGCAAGTTTCTCAACCTAACGCGTTTGGTGAAGGGCAGACTGCCGTTACCACTCAGTCGATTGTTGATGTCGATTTGGCAGATAGCCGCATGTTTAAGTTTGAGCCAGGCGTTACTCTGGACCAGCTTGTGCGCGCGGTAAATGAGGTGGGCGCTGCGCCGGGCGATTTAATGGCAATTTTGGAAGCATTACGTCAAGCAGGCGCATTGCGTGGAGAGCTCGTTATTATTTAAAACGAGCAAAGAGCATTTACGAGACGTTAGTAAAATAAAGTCACAGCGGAATAAGCACGATGGAATCACTTAGCACAAAAAGTCAGCTTGATATGGCTCGCAATGTCCACGATATGGGCAGCATAAACAAAATGCGTGAAGCCATTGCGTCGGGCGACGAGACGGTATTGCAAGAAGCTGCCCAGCAGTTTGAAGCGATATTTGTGCAAATGATGTTGAAATCAATGCGTAAAGCACAAGATGCCCTTGCTGACGAAAATAGCCCATTTAATTCACAGCAAGTTAAGTTTTATCGTGATATGCACGACCAACAGCTAGCGACAGACCTCACTTCCGGTGGCGGTTTAGGTCTCGCTGATGTCATTGTTAAACAGTTAGGTCAAACTGAGGATAGCTATACGCCTGCCAGTGTAATCAGAAGTGACGGAGACTTATCATCACTTAACAGAAACCGTGTGTACAACGTAACTGAGGCGCAGGATATTGCCCTTTCTTCACAGTCTATTCGCAGCCAGTCAGCACAAAAAGATGCCATGTTCGAAAGTCCCGAGCAGTTTGTAGAGAGCCTAATGCCAATAGCTGAGAAAGTGGCAGCAAAATACGGAATGGATCCTAAAGCAATAATTTCCCAAGCCGCGGTTGAAACCGGGTGGGGCAAATTTGTTATCCATAAAGCGGATGGGGAAAGCTCGCACAACTTATTTGGCATCAAAGCAAATAAGGGATGGCAAGGAGAGCAGGCTGTAGTCGACACGTTGGAATTTAACAATGGACTACCGCAAAAACAAAAGGCTGCTTTTAGGTCCTACTCGTCAGTAGAAGACGCAATGGAAGACTATGGACGCTTTATCACATCACAGCCTCGCTACAGCCATGCTGTCGAGAATGCTTCTGACGCAGCGCGCTATACCCATGCGCTTCAAGAAGCGGGTTACGCTACCGACCCTGAATACGCGCGCAAGATAATGGCAGTGTATAACAGCGATCGTCTCAGCACGTTAATGCCATAGCATTGGAGATTACATTGTGAGTTCTGTCGATTTATTCTCATTAGCCACCAGTGGTGTTAACGCCAGTAGTAAGCTATTACAAACGACCAGTAACAATATTGCCAACGTCAACACGCCAGGCTATGTTCGCGAGCGCACTGAGCTTCAAAACAGCCAAGTCTTCGGTGTAGAGATCGGCAATACCGAACGTATCATCAACGTATTTGCTCAAAATCAATTGCGCAGGGACATTACTTCTGTCGGCGAGCTTGAGACATTCTCTAGTAAAACAGCGGCCATTGACAATCTACTAGCGAGTGAGGCTAACTCAATCTCCCAAGGATTGAGCGAGTACTTCGCCGCGTTGCAAACAGCTGCTGACGATCCTACTAACCTGGCGTCTCGCGACCAAGTGTTAGGGAAATCTGAGTCTTTGTACCAACGAATGAAGACACTGTCTGATTATATGTTGGAGAAAGAAGAAGAATTAAACCTAGAGTTCACGTCGATGGTGAATCGAGCGAACACCTTGATTGGCAATATTGGCGATCTAAATCGCAATATTGTTATTGCCAATGGTAACAATACCAGCGACCAGCCTAGCGCATTGCTTAATGAGAGAGATCAAGCGATAGACGAGCTCGCTTCAATCATGGGAATAACAGTTAAAGAAAGCACCACGCAAAATGGAGCGGTAACAATTAACCTGACTTCTGGTGAGTCATTGGTATTAGAAAATGGCGCATTTAATTTATTTGAACTGAATACTAATGCTGACTTAACGTTCAAGCAGCTCAAACTAGAAACAAACTTTGGCTCACAGACAAAAGCTGATGCCTCAATACGTATCGTAGAAGATGATTTAGGTGGCGCACTTGGCGGTTTATTCGGGTACAGAAACGAAATTTTAGGCCCTGCAATGCGGGATGTTGGTCAGCTATCAGTAGCATTCGCCGATGCAATGAATACGCAAAATAAATTGGGGATGGACTTAGACGGCCAACTTGGTAGCAATATTTTCGATATACCTTCGTTTCGCGGATTAGCATATAGCGATACCAATGGTGACTATGTTGTAACTGCACAAATTACCGAAGGTAAAGGTGCAGAGCTAACGGATGCTGACTACAAAATTGAGGTTACGGCAGTAACTGCGGGCGTGCCTAGTCAAATAGAAATTACGCTATTAAATGCAGATGGCACACCGAAAAAAGACGCTTCTGGCAATGATATTATCTATTCCAATTACGCGGTTACAGCTGGGTTTAATGAATTGCCCGGTGGTATTGAAGTTGATTTCTCAGGAACCGATCCCTATACCGTGGGTAATGAGTTTCTCATTCAGCCAACTAAAGATATCGCGTCTAAGATTACACTAGAGACAAATCGCCCTGAAGATTTAGCGTTTGCAAGCCCGGTGAGAGCAGGTGCAAATAATACAAATTTGGGAAGCGCAAATGTCATTGACGTTACGGTATCTAACACAGAAGTCGGCGCTTCTGCTTTTGACGGAGCGGGTGGGCTGTTAAATTCAGCGCCAGCTCAAATTAACTTTACGGCCGCAGATACATACGACGTTGTAGATGGAAGCGGTAATGTTTTAGCTACAGTAACTGGCACAACTGATTTAACTAACCTCATTAGTCAAGCGGGAATAAGCCCAGATCCAGGCTTTGATTTGAGCTTGGATGGCGTGCCAAAAGCTGGGGATAGTTTCTCGATCAGCTATAATACAGATGGCTTTAACGATAACAGTAATGCGCTTAATTTAGCGGCTATTCAAAACGAAAATACCGTGCAAGTCAGCAGTGAGGCAACGAATACACCACGTACCTTCCAAGATGCTTATGCATCTATGGTTGGCCGAATTGGTGAAGATGCCTCGATGGCAAAAGTAACACTTGCTTCGGCGGAAGCCATGAAGGTTCAATCGAAGAATTGGTTTGAGTCTGTCTCTGGCGTTAGCTTAGACGAAGAAGCCGCAAATTTAATAAAGTATCAACAAAGCTATGCTGCCGCAGCGCGAATTTTGTCTACGGCGCAAGAATTGTTTAATACCATTTTGCAGTCAGCAAGGTAGGTGAGTTATGCGTATATCAACGAATCAAATTTATGATCAAAACATGCGCTCGATTATGCAAAATCAGGGCGATTTGGCAAAGACTCAAGAGCAGCTAGCTTCTGGAAAACGCATTATCACTCCGAGTGACGACCCCGTTGGTGCGGCAAAAGTATTACGTTTAACCGAAGAAATCGATGAGCTAACCCAATTTCAGCGCAACAATGATCTAGTAACAGGTTCGCTCGAACAGCAGGAAGCGGTATTGACGAATATTACCAATTCGGTTAACCGTGCTAGAACATTAATCGTTCAGGCGGGAAATGGCATTTTGGATGATCCTGACAAACGAGCTATCGGGTCAGAGTTAGAGCAAATTAAGCTCGAAATATTTGATTTGATGAACACGCAGGATGCAGATGGTAATTACCTGTACGCAGGTTATCAATCTGGCAATCAAGCATTTACTTTTAACCCGGCTTCGGGAGGTAATGCAATATCCTTTTCAGGCGATGCCGGCGTAAACTTCATTCAGCTTTCAAATAGCTCGAAGATTCAGTCTACCAGTAACGGGTATGAAGTTTTTGAGAACGTACTATCTCGTTTCAACTTTTCAGTAACAGCGAATACGGTAACCTCGTTAGAGGGAGCGACAATTAAGGAGCAAGGTACTTTCGATACCTTTTTTAATAATAATTATGATAATGCTAACCTAACAAACAACGACTTTAGGGTAGATTTTCTCGGAACAGGTCAGGCTCAGCTTGTTAATCAAAACAGTGGTGCAGTTATTGAAACGGTAGGCTACACCTCAGGAGAGCCCTTTACGCTGAAAGGTATGCAATTTGAAGCCGTTGCGTCACCAGGCGACTCGATCAGTTTTTCTCTAGATCAACCTGAGAAAAAAAGCATGGCTCAAACAATCCATGAAGTGCAGTCTTTACTATCAGACACTTCAATTAATCATGGAGCGCTACAGGATGCTATCGCCGATGCATTGGTAGGTCTGGATAACGGCCTAGAGAAAATATCTCTAGAGCGCGCTTCCTTGGGAAGTCGCTTGAATATCGCTGAAAGTACTTATGAAAGTAACCTAGACATGGAAATTGCAGCGAAAGCCCAGCGCTCTTCAATTCAAGATGTTGACTACGCTGAAGCATCGACTGAATTTGCGAAACAGGAAACTGCGTTAAGTGCGGCACTGGCAACATTTCCGCAAATTTCCAACCTTTCCTTATTTAACTACATTTAGCCGGGGTTAAAATAACGACTTAACCCCATCAATTTTGGCTACATAGACTCTAGCCTGATTATCTATATGGCTTGAATAGTAAGACATGTAAAGTAGATCATTATCTAATATCAGGCCAGGATAACTTGTATCACCGCTACTGGGCATTGTTAGTATTTCGGTTAGTGTTTTATTTGTCTTATCGAAATGCCAAAGTCGTGTCGAAAACTCTCTGGTTTCCCAGTTCACATGCCGACCAGCAACAAGGAATGTTGTTTTAGTGAGCGCTATGGCACAAGGCCCACCAATATAAATTCCCAAGTCATGCCAGAACCACTTTGTATAGGGAGGCGTAGATGTGCCAAATTGAGCAGAAAATGTATCGGCATCTCGTCTTAAAAATACTGTTGCTTCACCGTCGTGGTCAAACAAGAGGGCGCTTTCATTTGGGAATCCCTTGTTATTTTTAGCAAGACCGAAAACGTTTGGTTTGTGGACGCGCATTGCGCGGGTGGGGTCGCCTTCGTAAAGCGAAATGTAATCAGCGGGGCGGTGATAAGCAAAGCCGAATGCCTTGTTGTTTATCCATTGCGGCTTCCATATCCACCAGCCATCATCGCCGAACCAGTGTTTGCTAGACCAAGATTGTCCAGTTGTGGAGAAAACACTTAGCATCTTAGTATGTGCTTGTTCATTTTCATCAATTGTCTTAGCGAAGGCCGTTACTATTGCTCTTTGACCGTCGTACATCAATTTAGGATCTCTTAAATCGGTACCGAGCTCTTTAATCAATACTTTGTTGATCACTTCTAACGTTTCTTTACGCAAAGTAAGGATAACAATAGCGCCATCTCTGCTCACATGATCTGTTGCTTGGCGATAGCAGCACAGCAGTGAACTGCTACTTTTGTCGAAGGGATTCTCCATCAAATCAGTAAAGGCTGCATGAACTGCAGGTGGTGATACACGACTAATTTCAACTATTTGAAGTTTTTGTTTCAATTGAAATCTCCTTTAAAAATCTGATGGTTACTGAAAGTTCTTGTCTCGTCGAGCGGCAATATATTACCGCTAATCGGCAAATATCGTAATTTTTTCTAAAGAGAATTTATATGTTGTCGATACAGTTTCTGAGAGAGCCAGTTCATCAATTACCCCTCAGGTCTTGATGACTACTAAAACAAAACGTCGGAAATCCCGACAGCCAGCGCACGCTGGACTGAGAGTGTAGGAGAGACTTTATGTCTATGTTCGTTAATACCAATGTATCCTCATTGAATGCCCAGCGTCAGCTTTTTGATGTAAGCAATTCATTGAGTACTTCATTTGAACGTTTATCTTCAGGCTTCCGTATCAACAGCGCTGCTGATGATGCTGCAGGTCTTCAGATTACCGATCGTATGACCTCACAAATCGAAGGTCTAAACCAAGCCGTTCGTAATGCTAACGATGCGATTTCATTGTCGCAAACTGCTGAAGGCGCGTTGTCTGAGACAACAACAGCACTTCAACGTATTCGTACTCTAGCTATTCAATCACAAAACGGTATCAACAGTTCTGCAGACCGCGCAGCGCTTCAAAAAGAAGTATCTGCACTACGTACAGAAATTTCACGTATCGCTACAACCACTGAATTTGCTGGTGTAAGTATCCTTTCAGGTGCGTTCTCTGCTTCGTTCCTAGTAGGTGCAAACTCGGGTCAGACAATTTCTGTTAACTTGTCTACACCTACGCTTACTGCTGCGGGTGTTTCAGGTTTTGGCCCATCGGGTCTTGGTATTGGCACTGGTGATGTTCTTTCAGCAGAAAATGCTTCTACAATTCTTGATAATGTGGACAGCGCAATTTCTGCTATTGGTAGCTTACGAGCTGATTTGGGTGCTTTGCAAAACCGCTTCCAGTCAACTATTCGTAACCTAAGCAATATCTCTGAAAACGTGTCGGCTGCACGTTCACAGATTAAAGATACAGATTTTGCTACGGAAACCGCTAACTTGACGCGTAACCAGATCATTCAGCAGGCAAGTACTACTGTATTATCTCAGGCTAACCAGCGTCCTCAGGCTGCTTTACAGCTTCTAGGCTAATCGCCATTAACGTGAAGCCAGGAGGTAGTGCTCTAGTTCACGTGCGTTCAAAGCTGGTCTTTTGAAGACCAGCTTTTCTATATACCGACCTTTCAAACGCGTCATTCCCCTCATTTATACTATTCGTGCACGTAAAATTACCCTCTAACACTCTGGAATATATAGATTTTTAATTTATATCCGCCGTTTTTCTAAAAATTAGCAAAAAATACCTAAAGTAAAATTCGATCTTTGACGATAACTATTACAAAGGGGAGATAAACCATGTTTCTTTTCTCTACGCTTCTAAAGCTAATGTTTAAGAGCGTAAAAAGCACAGTTTGAATACAAGTTTTTTTAAATTAACTGTATTTAAAAGTTAGGAAAAACAGTGCTTTAAATCGAATAAAATTATTTGAAAAAATTACTAAAGTAAATTCAAGTAAAGGTCGATAAAAAATGGAGTTTGCTGATGAATGGTTAGAGCTGCTGACCGGCGAGATTAGAGCCAGGAGGTAGTGAGAGGTTTGAGGTTCTGGAACACCAAACCCACCGACCAGCAAAGAGAAGTAACTTCTCTACTTAGCAAGTTCCATTGGTAGTGTGCCAATGAAACGTCAGATTAAACTGACATGTAATTCAAAGCACAGGCTATGCCAAATATTTAAACTAATCGCGCAAATAATAAAACCAATAGCGCAACACTCGAAACTGTTAGGAGAGACCCATGAGTCTATTTGTTAATACCAACGTGTCATCTTTGAATGCACAACGTCAATTGTTCACTACCGGTAATAACTTAAGCACCGCGTTTGAACGTCTTTCATCTGGTTTTAGAATTAACAGTGCTGCAGACGATGCCGCGGGACTGCAAATTACTGACCGTATGACCTCGCAAATTCAAGGTTTGGATCAAGCGGTACGAAATGCTAACGACGGTATTTCACTAGCACAAACTGCTGAAGGTGCGATGGCTGAAACTACCACTGCTCTACAACGTATTCGTACGTTGGCGATTCAATCGCAGAACGGTATTAATAGCTCAGCTGACCGAGCGGCGCTGCAAAAAGAAGTTTCTGCATTGAGAACTGAAATTTCACGTATCGCAACAACAACTGAGTTTGCTGGTGTTAGTATTCTTTCAGGTGTGTTCTCTGCTAGCTTTTTGGTAGGCGCAAACTCTGGACAAACAATTTCAGTGAATCTATCGACTCAAGCATTAACCGCAGCAGGTGTTAACGGCTTCAGTGCTACAGGGCTTGGAATTATATCTGCCGACGTTTTGACCGCAGCGGGTGCGTCTGCTCTTCTTGACGATGTAGATGCAGCAATCTCTGCAATTGGTGGCCTTCGCGCAGATTTGGGTGCTATTCAAAACAGATTCCAATCTACGATTAGAAACCTGAGCAATATCTCAGAGAACGTATCAGCGGCAAGATCGCGAATCAAAGATGCAGACTTTGCCACCGAAACGGCAGAACTAAGCCGCAACCAGATTTTACAGCAAGCTAGTACTACTATCCTGGCACAGGCTAACCAGCGTCCACAGGCTGCACTTTCACTACTAGGTGGTTAATTAAAAGACGCTTGAATTTGGGAAGGAGTTGAGAGGCCATCCCCTGAAAAAGGATAGCGGCCGTAAGGCCGCCCCTTTGAGAAAGCGTCGACTAACAGGACTGAGAGTGTAGAAGTGTTGGTTGAGAGGCCAGTTTATCCTACTAAATACCTGCCAGCCGACAGAAACTGAATTTGCTCAATCTCCTAACGTGAGCAAATTGGCCGAGATTAAATAGTCTCGGCCTTTTTTTTTAGTAATACCGAAACATCCCGCCAATTTCAAACAAATTGCAGAGCACGACAATTTGTTCAAAATATACCTTGCAGCATCAATGCCAACTTTAAATTTAGAGTAAAAGATTTCGCCTGTCTTATTGATAAGACATGCAGTGGTACTCTCATTCCAATTCTTTTTCCAATTCTCATTCCAATTCTTTGCCGTTCAATTAACAAGCCGATTCTGTCTTGCGTATGAGAAGTAGGTACTGCCGCTTCGTTGCGAAAAAGACAAACCTTCTTGAACGCTTTAACTCGTTTTAATCATTGCTTGATAAATCAACCGAACAAATGTGATCTTTTTAAATTTTTATAAATTTATTTGTCAACTAATTCAGTAGCTTATCTGTTTGTTTCGAAAAAAGACAAAAAAAACGAAAAAAAAACTAAAGAACCTAAAGGGTTGGCCGATACCAATAGTTGAGGGGTAATTTACTTTACTTTTAACAGAGGCGTTAGCTCGGAGTAGTGACCAAGCTAATTTGAACTGGAAGGATTTGATCGTACCACATTGGTCGACGAGTCCCTAGGAGGTATTCCAATGAGTTTATTCGTTAACACAAATGTGTCTTCGATCAACGCACAACGTCAGCTTTTTGACGTAAATGATCGTCTTAACACGTCGTTCGAAAGATTGTCTTCAGGTTTTAGAATTAACAGTGCCGCAGATGATGCTGCAGGTCTTCAAATTTCTGACAGACTTACGTCGCAAGTTGAAGGCTTGAACCAAGCAGTACGCAACGCGAACGATGCTATTTCTTTAGCACAAACAGCTGAAGGTGCGATCAGTGAGATTACTACGAGTCTACAGCGTATTCGCCAGCTATCAATTCAATCGCAAAACGGCATCAACTCTTCTGCTGACCGTTTGGCGCTTCAAAAAGAAGTATCAGCGCTACGAACTGAAATTTCACGTATCGCAACGGATACTCAGTTTGGTAACGTTAACATCTTAGATGGTAACTTTTCTGCTTCATTCCTAGTGGGTGCTAACGCAGGTCAAACGATTTCAGTAAACCTTTCAACCGGTAACCTAGGATCAATTACTGGCTTTAGTACAGCCGGTCTTGGTATTGATGGTGATAGTGTTGAAACTGCTTCAGGTGCTGCTGCGCTATTAAGTGCCGTCGATGCTGCAATATCTGGTGTTGGGGGCGTTCGTGCTGATTTAGGTGCGCTTCAAAACAGATTCCAGTCGACTATTCGTAACCTGAGTAACATCAGTGAGAACTTGTCTGCGGCACGCTCTCAAATCAGAGATACAGATTTTGCTGCGGAAACGGCTGAACTAACGCGTAACCAGATTATTCAGCAAGCATCTGTTTCAGTTCTGAGCCAGGCCAACCAGCGTCCACAAACTGCGCTATCGTTGCTTGGATAAGCTATAATACAATTAGCCTTAGTTGAGATGTAACGGGTGCTTGCTTAGGCAGGTTCCCGTTTTGTCGTTTCAGAAGGGGGGTAGAAACGTGGAAATACCGAATATTCAAAATGGTCAGCCTTTTGCATCAAGTACAGCGATAGGTACTTCAACAGGTACAGCACCAAATACAGCATCGTCGGTAAGAGACAGTTTAAGTTCACCTAAAGAAGTTAACAGTGACGCAAATCGTATAGATGAGCTTGCTAAGTCTTCTTCATCTCAAAGCAACAGCGTTGAGGTGGAAGATGAAAATTTATCTCAAGGTTTATCTGGAGAAGTCGATAACCAAGGTGGAGAGAGGAATGTTGCTGACCTTGAAGAGGCGGTAGCAAAAGTTGAGTCATTTCTAACTGTTCAAAACAGGGATTTAACTTTTTCAATCGACGAAAATACCAATCGTTCGGTTGTGACAGTTAAAGATAGTCAATCTGGAGACGTTATTCGGCAGATTCCTTCCGAGGAGCTTTTAAAGCTTGCTGAAAGAATTCAGGAATTACAGCAGGATGTAGGGAATAGCGTAGGGGTGTTTATCAACAATCAGGTTTAATGAGGTAGGTTATGACTATTCAGTCGCTAGGTGTAGGTTCAGGTTTAGCTCTTGATGATCTTGTCCAGCAGCTTTTAGATGCTGAGAGATTGCCTAAAGAGGAAAGGCTCAACACAAAAGAAGAGAAGATCGAAGCAGAAATCTCTGGTCTTGGACAGATAAAGTCTAAGTTGTCAGATTTTAAGGATGCTGTCGATGACTTACGTAGCGATACTGATATTAACGGTCGAGAGCCTACAATCGTTAATCCTTCAGAAGATGACGACGTTTTATCTGCTGATGCGTCGAGTTCAGCATTACGCGGAAGTTACGATATTACCGTGCAACAACTTGCATCGGGAAGTCGCATAACTACAGACGCGGGTGCTTTCACTTCAAGTTCAGATCCTGTTTTAAGTTCTGGAACGGGTTCTTTGACCTTTAGCATTCCTGGTGGTGATTCATTTACTATCAACGTTGATTCTGGCACATCTCTTGTAGACCTCAGAGAAGCGATCAACAGCGCAGACGATAATTTCGGTGTAACCGCAAATATTATTGATACAGGTACTGCCGAAGGGCCTCGCCTGGTGTTTCTGTCTGAAGAGACCGGTGATGGCAATGATCTAGTTATCAACAATGATACAGGCGCTGCAGAACTAGACAGACTTTCAACTGCGGGTGGAACTAATAACATTAGCGCTGCCAACATTGAATCTGCCAAAAACGCAATTGCATTTGTTGACGGAATTGAAGTTCAAAGCCAGTCAAATAAGTTCGAAAACACAATTCAAAACGTCACTTTTGATGTTAACGAGATCTCACCCAAAGATAATGCGGGCAACTTTTTGTCGACGACGCTGAAAATCGGTTTTGACAAAGAAGGTCTTGAACAGAAAATTAGGGATTTTGTAGATAACTATAATGCGATTATTGACGAAATTGGAACGTTGACGCGCTATGGTGAATCTGAGTTGGAAGAAGATGGTGCGCTTGCTGGAGACTCATTGCTAAGAGGAATCCAGTCTGGACTATCATCTATAATTGGCGATAACGTGTCTACTTCACAGCTTGGTGGGTTATTCAGACTTGGTATAGAGCTAGACGAAGATGGAAAGTTAGAAATTAGTTCGTCAGACTTTGGAATTGGGTCTGGGGAAGACAGATTAAAAGATGCGTTGGAAGACAATTTCGACGATATCGCTACATTGTTTACAGACGAAAATGAAGGTATAGCGGTTCGCTTATACGATTTCGTTGATGAGTTTACGTCATCTGGAGGCCTTATTTCTCTGCGCGAAAAAACGGCGAAAGAGAATAGAGAAGGTGTTTATTCTGAAAGGGAAACTTTGGAGCTTCGTATGTTCAACTATGAGCAAATCTTACGAAGCAAGTACCTTAACTTAGACCAGACTGTGGCACAGTTGAATCAGACAAGCTCGGCATTATTAGCCGCACTATAACGTACGAGTTTCGGAGAAAGTATGTCTCTTAAAGGTATTAATGCCTACAAAAAAGGTAATTTAAAGCAAGATGTTGCCAATGCAGATCCTCACAAGTTGACCTTGATGCTGCTTCAAGGCGCGCTAGACAGGATTGCATACGCGAAAGGTGCAATGGAACGAAAAGAGTTGCAAGAGAAGGCGACATTTATTTCGAAAGCAACGGCCATTATTATTCACCTGCGCGATACGTTAGATGTAAAAGTGGGCGGCGAAGTTGCTGAAAACATGTTTGCCCTCTATGAATTTATGATCGAGAAACTGAACGAGGCTCATGTTAACAATGATATTAAGTTGTTAGATGAGGTATCTTCACTGTTATCGCCGATTAGAGATGCTTGGGTGCAGATTCCCCAAGAAGCAAAAGAAGAGGCGTTTCGAGCGCAACGAGAAAGTAAGCAAGCGATTTGAACGTCGATAAGTTAAACCATTCATCTACACCTCTTTTCCTAAGCAAAGTTAACGCAGCAATTGCGGTTTGCGTGGCAGCAGAGCCTGCCGCGCTTTCAACTGAAACTTTCCATCATCTAATCAGCCTGCGGCATTCGTTGGTTCTACGCGAGTTAAGCAGACTCTCTGGAAATGAACGCACTACCTTCGCTGAAAATGAACTAATTATTAATCAAGAATTAGAAGAACTTGCGCTTAAGTTGAAGTTAGCTGCAAAAGAGGAGATAGTTGGCTTTTCAAGAGCGCAAAAAGCGGCAAAGAGATATAAAAAATAATGCTTAAAGCTATTAAATTCTACCTTTTAGATGATGAAGATAAACAAACATCGCTAGAAGTTGAATCTGCGTACGCGATTAAAAAGAACAAAGAAAAAAGCCTAATAGCTTTCAAGCGCGTAATGCCGGCTATCTTTACTCAGCTCATTCGGGCGAGAAGTACATCCACCTCAGTTTTCGTTAACAAAGATAAAGAACTCGATATTGTCGACTTTAATAGCGGCAAGGTCTTTTACGGGGAACAGGTAACCGCAAGTATTCACCAACATGTGGACTCGTTTATAAGTTCTCCTTGGGTATTGGACAAAAACGGTTTTTCTCGGCAATCCAAGCCTATCGAAGACGATGCAGAAGTGTTAGTTGTACTGGGGTTGGCTCTTGGAATTCACTTACTTAAATTGGTAAATGAAACTAACTTCAAAAGTATCGTCCTTTACGAGCCTAATTTTGAATTCACACATTGCTCTATGCTCACCGGTGTTTGGCCAGAAATTTTCAAAGTTGCTGCAGAGAAGGGAACGGCAATTTATTTTCAAAGCCAGTTAGACGGTAGTTCTGTATTAGAAGATTTAAGTGAATTAAAGCAGGTAAGTCCTTTTGCTTCAGTTCATTTTTATCAGCATTATCATAGTGCGAGCTTTGACTCAGTACTTAAAAGTCTATCTGGGCTAACAATTAAAGACGTGCAAAAGCGGCTATTTTCATTTTCTTCCTCGCAGCCATTTGACGACTATTTAGTTCCTTGGAGTCCGGTGATTACATCGAATGATTGGGCGACCAGTAACCTTAGTAAAGACGTTTTTGATAATAACATTGAAGCGTTTGCGAAGTATTACCCTGATATAGCTAAAGAATTCAGCGACTACAAGCCGGTCAAGTGGGAGCCCAAAGCTAATCAATCAGGTGAAGTAAACCTCTTCCATATAGAGACCTGCACACCGCTTTACGGTGACAGCCCAAAACGCGAGTCTGAACTAGCTTATGAAGCATTTGTGAAGCAGCCCAACCGCGATAACCTAATATTAGGCTACGCAGGGGGAAAACTCATTCATTATTCGCATCATAAAATGGTAAGGAAAATCCAAGAACATTTGGCGGGAATGGAAGAGGAAGAAAGTAAGCTACCGGAAACCGTTAAATCGATGCTCCTTTTTGGCATGGGAGCAGGATATCAGTTAGAAGCGCTCAGTGACTCGCGAGATATAGAGAAACTCTTTGTTTGCGAACCCAACCGAGACTACTTTTTTGCTTCTCTGTTTGCGATAGATTGGGCGGCAATTCTGAACAAAGTTGAAGAAAAACGGCACCGTATTTACCTTAACATCGGGGATGACGGAACTAACCTCGTTCGGGACCTTTTAAGTCAATTCCACTCTATCGGAACACATATCATTGCCAATACCTACTTAACACTCGGCTATGATAACGAAGTGCTTCTTCCTGCGGTTGATAAGCTAAGAGAAGACCTGCGCTTAATTGTCGCCATGGGGGAATACTTCGAGCATTCTCGCTTTGGCACGACGCATACGAAATGGGCGGTAGAAAATAATATAGGCTTTTATCGCAAATCTGGTGTGCCGGAGCTCAGTAGAAATTTAAGTGAGGTAGCGGTATTTATCGTCGGAAATGGCCCCTCTCTTGATAATTTACTGCCCCTTTTGAAGGAAGAAAGGGAGCGAGCTATAGTCATATCTTGCGGCACAGCCTTACAGGCAATGCACAGTAATGGTATTGTTCCTGACTTTCACGCAGAAGTAGAGTCGAACCGAGCGTCTTTCGATTGGGCATCGCGTATAGGCGATAAAGACTATTTAAAGCAGATCAATTTTATCAGCTGTAATGGTGTTCACCCTGATACAATAAAGCTCTATAAAGACACCTTTCTCGCTTTCAAAGAAGGTGAGTCGTCAACGGTTTTTATGAAGGAACTCTTTCCTGAGTTAGAATTGCCATACCTTCATTTTTCCTATCCTACCGTATCGAATTTTGTCATTAATTACGTGTTAGAACTGGGCTTTAAACAAGTTTATCTATTCGGCGTTGACTTGGGGATGGTTGATGTTAATCACCATCACTCTAAATCCTCAGGCTATTATAAAAAAGATGGCGGAGAACTGTTTAATCACGCAGAGCGCATAGACACTTCATTGGTAGTGCGAGGGAACTTTAGACCCTATGTAAATACCAAGTTTGAATTCAACATGTCAAAGTCGGTGATTGAGAAAACTTTATCTGCTTTCAGTGATGCCGATGTTTATAATTTAAACGATGGCGCAAAAATCGTTGGAAGTCCTCCATTAGAGCAAGACGCGTTAATTATTACTAATTCATTGGAAGACAAACAGGCTGCGATGAGCTGGATTCAAACTCAGGCTCATGTTCCTATTCCGGTAGCTGAATTCCAACAACGTTTTGCTAAACGGTTTAATCATGATGCGCTAATAGAGGACATCACCAATTTTAAAGCGCTATCTGACAAAGAATTTAATGGGCGCGAAGATATCGATAAACTGGTGTTCGATCAGCGCAAGTTCTTAGTCGAGGCGTATTTGCGTAAAAGCTCCATTTTATTTTTTTACTTCAATGGTACTTCGAATTACATAAACAGCATTTTCAGTAAATTAACGCATTTCAAAAATGACGAACTAGTGATGGAGAAATTCGAAGCTATTAAATCGTGTTGGCACAACTTTCTTGATGACGCGTTAACGAGTGTTTCGATGTATCCTGATGCTTTTGACTCAGTTTCAAGTTTCACAAAAGAAAGACAAGAGATCACCTTATCAGAATACGTAAAGAGTAAGAACGTGGGCTTTATTAGTGATTCTGCTAGCCATATTATTGAGACTCTTGGCCTAAACGAAAATATTGATAACAGTCAACATCGCTATCAACTTGAATTTATCTCAAGTGCTGCTGATTTGAAAAAGCGCAAGCCTGAAGTTAGCCGAGCGGCATTCATAACAAACGAACCTGAACTCTTGCTAGAATTACATGAAGGTTTCAACACAGCGGAAACCGACGTTTTGGTATTCAGTCCCTTTAACAATTCGGATAAAAAAGGCGTGGAAAAATCCGTGTTTACTGCGGTACTCGCGCTAGTTTCGAGCAATAAACTGAAATTGGTGTTTCCTAAGCTTGAGAAAGAGGATTGGGGGAGTTTTTTCGATGATTACTTCCACAAGTTGTCAAATAGTATGACGTCTTTTGAAACGTACAGCATGTTTGCTTTAGCTTCTGAGCCTCTTGCCGATAAAGAGATGACCAATGAAGCCGGTGATAGATTTTGGTTATGTCCAAGACCGTTAGAAGCATCACTTTGTAAAACAAAGATCATTTTTAATAAAAAGAAGTCGTCTTAGCGTGAGCAAATTACTCAATCACCGTGCCACTAGCGTCAGAAGTAGCTAAACCGATATACGCTAACAGCAGAGACACTTATGAATGTAGCAATAATCCCAGCGCGAGGTGGTAGCAAACGCATTTTGCGAAAAAACCTCCGCCTTTTTTGCAATAAACCTATTATTGCCTGGTCTATAGAAGCTGCTCTAGCCTCAAAGGAATTTGATAAGGTTATTGTAAGTACTGACGATGACGAAATTGCGCAGTTTGCTATTGAAAAAGGGGCTTTCGTTCCGTTTGTTCGTCCAGCTGAATTGTCTGATGACCATGCGGTAACTCGCGATGTTGTTAATCACGCGTTGACATGGCTGGCCGACAACGAAAAACCAGCAAATTACTGTTGTGTGCTTTACGCTACCGCACCTTTTGTTACATCGGAAGACTTAGTGAATGCGTTTGCAAAATTAAAAAGTTCGAAGAAGGACTTCTGTTTCTCTGCAACAAGCTTTCCTTTTCCTATTCAACGTGCTTTCCATTTTACGCCGCAAGGTGATATTGAAATGTTTGATAAACAGCACATGAAAACACGCTCTCAGGATCTGCTGGAAGCCTACCATGACGCAGGGCAATTCTACTGGGGCAAGGCTGACGCTTTTCTAAAGAATTTGCCAATGTATTCTCATCACGCCACCGCGTTTCTGATGCCAAGATACCGCGTGCAAGATATCGATACCGAAGAAGATTGGGAAACCGCAGAGCTTCTATTCAGAGCGATCCAGTCTCGAGGGCTGTGAAAATGAACAACTCGATTACAGCGTTGGTGCGCGTAGACAGTGGTGAACACATAGGAACTGGCCATGTTATGCGCTGCCTTACACTGGCAAAGCTATTAAGAGCGCGCGGTATTTCAATATACTTTATTTCAAAGCCTCACAAGGGGCATTGTTTAGATGAAATCAGACGCGCAGATTTTAAGGTAATCGAGTTACCGACTTCCAACGCTCAAGAATACGCAGGAAACTGGTGTCCTCACGCTCATTGGTTAGGTGGAACAGAATCCAATGATGCGCGTGAGTCATTAGCGGCATTGCACCATACAACATTAAACGAGCGCGTTATTGTTGTTGTAGATCATTTTTCTTTGACTTCACAGTGGCACATTGCGTTAAAAGAAGCCCTAAATGCAAAAGTTGTCGTTATTGATGGGCTGGCCGACCGAACACTAAAATGTGATGTATTGATTGACCCTAATTTAGTACTTGATGCTCAGAAAAAATGGGATGGAAAAATTCAAAATAATACTAAGCTCATGATCGGTCCCCAGTATTTTCCGTTGCGAGAAGAGTTTGCATTTTCCCCCCCTACATTGCCTCAAGCACTAAAGCGCATTTTTGTATGCTTTGGAGGAATGGATAAAGACAATGCCACTCTATTTATCTGCGAGCTGCTCGCAAAGTGGTGCACAAGCTTAAATGAACCCGTTAGCGTTGACGTCATCATTGGAGAGCATCACCCATTTAAGCCGTTAATACACGCATTTTGTACTCAGCACGGCTTTAAATTACATGTGCAAGCTTCGAATATTTCATCATTAATGGCGCAGGCTGACCTGGCAATTGGTGGTGGTGGCACCATGTCCTGGGAGCGTTGTAAAATGGCGCTACCGACCCTTGTCCTCGCTATTGCACAAAATCAAGTTGCGCAAGCGATCGCATTAGAAGAAAAGGGGGCCGCGGTCTATGTTGGGGACTACAGCACAGAGTCGAAGCGCTTAGAAAAAATTCAACAACGCGTTGTCAATGTGCTTGAGAATTTGCGATGCTCTCCAGATACATTGAAAACAATGTCACAAAGCGCGTTATCGATTATGGAAGCATACAACCACAATCAACCGTGGGTAGATGAAATTATCAAATAAAGGCAGGATGTGTTGAAAAAGGTAGTGATTATAGGTGGTGGCGGTAACGGCTTGGTTGTCGCACAAATCGTGCTTGATCTAATAAAGATTGGCGAGCCTTTAGAGCTAGTCGGCTTTTTGAATGACAATATTCCTGCAGGTGAATATATAGAGCGATGGCCAGTTTTGGGCGCGCCCCATGAATGGGAAAGTTTAGACGAAGATACGTTATTCGTTTATGCACTGTTGTCCGTGGGAAAAATGAAAGCCCGTGCAGAAAAGTTTAAGCGTCTCAACATTCCACAGCACCGGTTAGCTACGCTGGTACATCCGTCAGCGAACATCGGTTTTAACGTTAAACTCGGTTGCGGTGTTGTCATTGCAGCAAATACTGTGCTTCAGCCCGGTACAAGAGTGGGTGACAACTGCTTTATTCGCGCTAATGCTAATTTAGGGCATGATGTTGCGGTTGATGATTTAGTCGATATAGGCCCTAATTCAACACTGTGTGGCTATGCACACATTGAGGAAGGTGTACAAATAGCGCCAAATTCCGTTGTGAGAGACAGCGTGCGTGTTGGGATGTACAGCACAGTGGCAGCAGGAGCAGCAATTTTTAAGGACGTTGCCCCTGAGTCTACCATGTTGGGAAATCCGGCTAAGAGGATTCGATAATGAAAACACAGCTCAAATTTAAAGGCTCGAGAAACTACCTCCATAGTACCGACTTTTATACGTGGTTTAGCACTGCAGTGTGTGAAGAAAATCAAATCGTAACCAAACTCGTGTTTAAACAATTGATTCATCGGCAGTGTGAGGTTTTGTTTGGGCAGCTCGAAGATGATGTTGAAAAAAACATTGTTGGTACAGTTGAGCTTCTTGATAAGAACACACAAGAAAGAACGCGAGGCGTGATTGTTGAGACAGAAAGGCAAGTACAGGAATCCTACCCATTTGACGAAGATATACTAGTACAACGTGCTGATGTCATGTCTGATGAGCAGCAGGCGACTTCTTTTTTTCGTAACGACTGCACAACTGTAGAACTAGTGGTTGCCTTGACGAAAAAACTCCATAACACACTCTTTAGTCTAAAGACGGGCAAGTGGTTAGTGGGGCAGCTTAACTTTTTTGATGAACTGCCGATAGGTTATGAAAGTCTTTCAATTAAAACCACGCGGATAATGCAAAACAAGTTTTCAATTAACGACGTTGTTATCGATGGAAAACGTTTTGGAACCGTACAGTTCATTGTTGGAGAATAGCATGATAGGCATTAAAGCTATTTCAAGTTACATACCGAAAGAAGGTGTCGATAACTTCAAACAAGCAGAGACCTTCGAGGAGTCGGCATCATTTGTTGAGACTAAGCTTGGCGCGCGCTTTTTGCCAAGGTTAGAACAAGGTGATGACACCTCTGATATAGCGGTAAAAGCGGTTGATGCGTTGCTGTGTGAGTCTGATCTTGCCAAAGAAGACATCGATGCCCTTATTGTTGTAACACAAAACCCCGACGGGCAAGGCTTGCCTCACTGTGCGGCATTAGTTCATAAAAAGTTAGCACTACCTACTCATGTTGCGGCGTTTGACGTTTCACTTGGGTGCTCAGGGTATGTATATGGGTTATCGATTTTACAAGGCTTCTTAGCGGCTTCTGGCAAAAAGAATGGTGTATTGGTAACCGCTGATCCGTATTCAAAAGTAATTACAACGCCTAATAGAACAACCTCTATGCTGTTCGGCGACGCCGCTACTGCCACATGGATGGGTGAAAATCCACAGCTTGTGGTGTCAGACTGCTCATTTGGTACTGATGGAAAAGGCGCTGAACATTTAAAGGTTGAACAAGGCGAGCTTTATATGAATGGTAGGCAAGTTTTTAACTTTGCCTCGTTGAACGTTGCTCCTGCAATAAAAACGTTATTAGAAAAGAACGATTGGCCCGAAGAGAGTGTGGACGCGTTTATTTTACACCAAGGAAGCTTAGCTATTGTTGACGCCATAGCAAGACGCTTCAAAGGTAGTGAAGCTAAGTTTATTAAAGCACTGGAAAATACGGGTAACACCGTTTCTTCGTCTATCCCCCTAATATTGAAAAACTATTTGTCTAACGATAACTCAGCGCGACTCGTTTTAAGCGGGTTTGGGGTCGGGTTTTCGTGGGCCACATGCCTATTAAAGAGGAATGAAGAATATGTTAACTGAAGCAGATGTAAAACAAGCAATGACTGACTCTGGTGTGACTACTGATGTAAGCAACCTAGGCAGCGAACAAGCATTTTCTGAGTATGGGTTAGATAGCTTAGATCTATTCAATCTATTTGTTGAACTTGAAGGTAAGACTGGCGTTACTGTCCCAGATGAAGATCTCGATAAGTTAACGTCTATTAACGACGTGCTTGTATATTTTAATAAGTCTTAGCAGATGTATCCATTTAACGACCAAGTCTTCATCATTGCCGAGCTGTCTGCCAATCACAATAACGATTTTGATTTGGCCGTCGATACGATAAAGGCGATGGCGAAAGCAGGTGCCAATGCGGTTAAAGTACAAACATACACCGCAGATTCGCTAGCTATCAATGTTGATAATGACATTTTTGGAAAGCGCAAAGAAGGGCTGTGGAAAGGGCGTACTTTGTGGGATTTATACAAAGAAGCGTCTATGCCTTACGAATGGCACGAGCCACTGCAGAAAGTGGCTCAAGAGCTAGGCTTGGTGTTTTTTTCTAGTCCATTTGATGTAGATGGCGTGGCATTTCTAGAGCAACTGAACGTTCCCCTATACAAAATAGCCTCCTTTGAAATCACAGATATTCCTTTAATCAGGGCGGTAGCAAAAACGGGGAAACCCATAATTATTTCTACGGGAGTTGCTCAAGAGGCGGATATTTCCTTAGCATTGGAAACCTGTCATAGGGAAAACAACCATCAGGTAACACTACTAAAATGCACCTCGAATTATCCCTCCACTCTTGCTGATGCTAATCTGAAAACCATGGCCGATATGCGCGCTAGATTTGATGTGACTGTAGGTGTTTCTGACCATACCATGGGCTCTATTGTACCCATAACAGCTACCGCATTGGGAGCGAGAGTAATAGAGAAGCACTTCATTTTAGACAGATCGCTTGGTGGGCCAGATTCAGCGTTTTCGATGGAGCCTAGGGAATTTTCTGATATGGTAGAAAGCGTTCGCCAAGTAGAGCAGACTTTAGGTAAAGTCACCTATGCGGTAAGCGAAAAAGATAAGCTAAGACGTCGTTCGCTTTACGCCAGTGCACCCATTCAAAAAGGGCAGCCCTTTACCCACGATAATGTTAAGTCACTTAGAACTGGGTTTGGCTTAGCACCGCAACATTTAGACGCACTTCTTAGTCGTGATGCGTCTAAACATTACAACATTGGCGAGCCTATATTAGAACTTGAAGTTAACTCGATAATTGATTAACAACGTCAATTGTCGTATCGACTATGTATTGCGCTTCTTCTTGCGTTAATGACGGGTAAAGAGGTAGCGTAATAGCATGGTGATAGTATTGTTCGGCATGCGGGTAGTCACCTTTTTTGAAGCCTAATTTTTGATAAAATGGCTGAAGGTGAATGGGAATGTAGTGGACGTGAGCAAAAATTCCCTTCGCTCTCAAGGTCTCTATAGCAATTTTATGCGTTTCAGAGTTCAACCTTGTGGCTCTTACAACGTACAAGTGATAGCTACTGTAGCAGTTACTTTTTACATCCAGAGGCGTGATATTGGCTTGATGTTCGAATGCATTGTCATAAAAAGCCGCGAGTACGTTTCTTTGCTCAACGAATTGAGCCAGTTTTGTTAGCTGACTTGTGCCTAGTGCAGCCTCTACATCGTTCATGCGGTAGTTAAAGCCCAATAGCACCTGTTGGTAGTACCAAGGTCCATGAGAAACTTCTGTCATTTCGTCCTGAACTGCCGTAACGCCGTGGCTTCGCATCAGCTGAATTTTTCGAGCTAACTCGCTGTTGTTGGTTAACGCCGCGCCGCCTTCCATCGTAGTGATTATCTTAACGGGGTGAAAACTGAAAACCGTAATGTCTGAATACTGACAGCTTCCAACTGGCTGATCGCGGTATTTCGCGCCAATAGCGTGAGAAGCATCTTCGATAATACGAAAGTGATATTTTTCAGCGAGCGCCGCAATAGCTTTCATGTCGCATGACTGACCTGCGAAATGCACGGGAATGACAGCTTTGGGAAGGGTCCCATGCTCTTTAGCCTGCGCTAACTTTGCGGCTAATGCACTTACATCCATATTGCCTGTTGTGGGCTCTACATCAACAAAGTCTACCTCGGCACCGCAGTAAAGTGCACAATTCGCAGAGGCAACGAAGGAGTTGGGGCTGGTCCATACCGTATCGTTTTTCTCTACTCCAAGAGCAAGGCAAGCAAGGTGCAGTGCTGACGTAGCGCTGTTAACCGCTACAGCATGCTTAGCACCGCTTTGCAGAGTCAGAGCTTCTTCAAATGCTGGTACGGCTGGGCCTTGCGTTAGCCAGTTGGATTTTAGTGAATTAACGACGGTGTTAATGTCATCTTCATCAATCGACTGACGTCCGTATGGGATCACTTATCCGCATCCTTATTACAGGAAACTATTTCCTCTACCGTGAGAAAATGTGGATTTGTATCAGATACATATTCGAAACCATCTGAAACTGGCTTACCTACTTCCTCCAGTCCGTTTGAAGTAAAGTTATTACTCCTGTGGAAGAACTTGATGGATGGTGCAATGACAAAGTGATCGTCATATTCGAAAGTGTGAAAGGCCATGTCGCCAGGGCACATCATTTCGTGAAGTTTCTCGCCAGGTCGAATACCCACTATCTTAATTGGTACACCTGGTGCCATGGCTTCGGCTAAATCGGTAATTCTAATTGACGGTATTTTGGGCACAAATATTTCGCCACCCATCATGCGCTCGAAATTCTTCAAAACAAAGTCGACGCCCTGCTGAAGTGTTATCCAAAATCGCGTCATATCTTTATGCGTAACCGGAATATGGTCAGTGCCTTCTTCAATGAGCTTATTGAAAAACGGAACAACCGAGCCTCTAGAGCCCACTACATTCCCGTATCTCACTACAGAAAATCGAGGTCTGCCCGCGCCAACCATATTATTTGCTGCAACAAACAGCTTATCGGAAGCGAGCTTAGTCGCACCGTACAAATTAACGGGGTTAGCTGCTTTGTCGGTCGACAGCGCGATAACTTTGCTTACCGAATTATCAATAGCTGCGTTTATAACGTTTTCAGCGCCATCGATATTAGTGCGGATGCACTCCGTGGGATTATATTCAGCAGCCGGAACTTGTTTCATGGCGGCAGCATGGATAACGTAGTCTACCCCTTGCATTGCGCGCGTAAGGCGGTCTTTATCTCGCACATCACCGATAAAGTAGCGCATGCAGGGAGCATTAAATTTCTGCTGCATTTCGAACTGTTTTAGCTCGTCACGCGAATAGATAATTAAGCGCTTGGGGTTATAGCGTGATAACAAATTTTCGGTGTATTTATGACCGAACGAACCTGTACCACCTGTTATCAATATAGACTTGCCGTCAAACATAGATCGCCCACGATTTTTATGATTATCGTTTAAATATATCATGTGTCGGCAACAATGCCATAAACCATTAGTTTTTAACGAGTCTTCCTTAAATAAAAAGTGAAATACTCAACAGTAACGATACCGTTGAGCCGTTGGGTATTCATTTTCATACTCTTTAAAAAAACAGTCACTCGTTATTCTTCTGTCTATTTACTACACTATATTAAGTGAAAGTTTAATAGGGTAGCCTCATGATTAAAATAGGTTCCGATTCAGGTAACTCGCTTATTGGTCAAATCCAAGAAAAGCAAAATAACCTGTTTGAGAAGCTTGCCAGTGGTAAGAAAATTAACGATGCAACTGACGGCGCAGCGGCCCAGCAAATCATCGACCGGTTAACTTCAGAAGTAGAAGGCAACCGCCAGGCTATTAATAACGTTTACGACGGAATTTCGGTGGCGCAGGTGGCAGAGGGTGGTTTAGGCAGCATCAATGACGATGTAAACCGCATTCGCGAACTTACCTTACAATCTGGTAATGGTGTTTTAAGCAGTGGCGATCGCCGTGCTATCCAATCTGAAATAACACAGCTACAAGAGAATATCTCCCAAACCATTGAGCAGACGAATTTTGCTGGCAAGCCGTTATTATCTGAAAATGGCTCACTTGAATTCCAATCAGGTTCAAGTGCGGGCCAATCAATAAGCGTCAACACACAGGATGTTGCTGCTCAATTAAACGATGTACTGGCTATCGATATTACGTCGGGAACCAGCATTGAAGATGCGCTAGGTGCAACTGATGCTGCAATTGAAACGCTCGGTAACGCGCGAGGCGATTTAGGTGCTACCCAAAACCGTTTCGAAAGTGCGGCGCGTTCTCTTACTCAAGCTAACGTGAACACCGCTGAAGCGCGTAGCCGCATTCAAGATCTTGATTTTGCTCAAGCTGTGTCACAGCAGGCGTCAAACGATGTGCTTGGTCAGGCGGCGCTAACCGTTCAAGCGCAAGCGAATCAGCAGCAAAGTCAGGTTTTATCACTGTTGAGTTAAACCAACATGAATTAATTTTGCTAAAATTATTCGAAAGAAGCAGGGTAACCTGCTTTTTTTATTGATACATTTCCGAAAACAGCGGTTGCGCTCCGATCTTTTGTCGTTACAATTTATAAATGCGCTAAACTGTAAATAATAACAAAGCGTTCTCGGGGAATTGATGAAGAACATTTTGCTGGTTAGTGACAACCAGGAACTTATTCAAAACTTGGAAACTATCGTTACCTTCATGGGAGAATCGTGTCAATCGCGAGGCTTTAGTGATTGCGAACGGTATTTGCAAGATAGTGGGGCTGATGCTGTTCTTATTGAGCACATATCGCCAGCCATAGTCAGCGGACTGGTTGAGAAGTTTCCTCACATACCATTTGTAGCATTGGTTGAAAATAATAGCCAAGCATCAGCAGGTTGTAATCTCGTTAGCGTTATTGCAACGCCATTAACCTATCCCGTTTTGACCCAAGCTATCCATCGTTGCCAAGAATACTCAAGGCGCAAACCGAGCTTGTCTCGTACATCGGGAACAAAGACGCGACTGTTTAGAAGCCTTATTGGTAAAAGCGAACAAATACAAATAGTTCGTCGATTAGTTGAACAGGTTGCTCCAACTGATGCCACTGTCTTGATTCTAGGTGAGTCTGGAACAGGTAAAGAGGTCGTTGCACGTAATGTTCACTTCTTATCTGAACGCAAAGACGGGCCATTTATTCCGGTAAACTGCGGTGCCATTCCTGGCGAGCTGTTAGAAAGCGAGCTATTTGGTCACGAAAAAGGGGCGTTTACTGGCGCAATCAGCGCGCGTAAAGGCCGTTTTGAGTTAGCGGAAGGCGGTACGTTGTTTCTGGATGAAATCGGCGATATGCCGCTTCAGATGCAGGTTAAATTATTGCGCGTGTTACAAGAGCGTACCTTCGAGCGCGTAGGTGGCAACAAACCCCTTCAGTGTAACGTACGCATCATCGCCGCGACGCACCGCAATTTGGAAACCATGATCAATGAAGACAAGTTCCGTGAGGACTTGTATTACCGACTCAACGTATTCCCGATTGATAGCCCTGCACTTAGACAAAGAAAAGACGATATCCCCTTACTGCTCCAAGAGCTAAATAGCCGTATCCAAGGTGATGGGGTGGAAGGTGTGCGCTTTACCGAGCAAGCGATCGCCTCGTTAATGGAGCACGAATGGGCAGGCAACGTTCGTGAGCTGTCTAACTTGGTTGAACGCTTAACAATTCTTTATCCTGGTCAAATCGTTGATATCGCCGATTTACCTGAGAAATATCAATACGGTGATGTACAGGCTTACGAGCCTGATTATCCAGAAGAAATTCTTGAGCGTGAAGCATTCAATGCACTCTTTGCTGAAGCGGCCGCGCAAGAGCCAGAAGAAGACCTTAACGAGCAAAGCCATGAGGGTCTGAACGGAATGGTTTCTTCATCTTTACCTGAAGAAGGGGTTAATCTCAAAGAGTATCTTTCTGAGTTGGAAGTAAACCTCATTCGACAGGCGTTAGACAATCAAGATTGGGTGGTGGCTCGAGCTGCCGACAAACTTGGTATGCGCAGAACAACGCTCGTCGAGAAAATGCGGAAATATGATATTCAGCGCACTGAAGAAGCGTAATGTCAGGTAATTGACGTTGCGCTTTCCTCTATAATTTTATCCTATCTAACTGAAAAATAAGCCAATGATGAATTGGCACATCTTCTGCTTTATCTAAGTCATAGTTTAACAGCGTCTGCAATTTGACGAGGGCAATATGGCTTTTGACAGCACACCACAATCAACTGAGTACTCAGCATCAAGCTATGCGTTAGATAGTATTGATAATGCGATATCTCGTGATGAATACGACCCGTCAAGCAGTGACGATATTTCGTCTTTACGGTTGCAGGCGAGTCGACTTGAACACTTACTTCAGGTAATGCCTGCGGGCGTTATCGTTATAGACGGCAAAGGGATCGTACGCCAAGCCAATGAACAAGCGAAAGCACTGTTAGGTGAACCGCTGGAAGAGGAAGTGTGGCGAAGTATTATCACGCGCTCATTTAAGCCCCGCGCTGACGACGGCCACGAAGTCTCACTTGTTGACGGTCGCCGAGTGAAGCTTTCTATCACGCCATTAGAAAATGAGCCTGGGCAATTAATTGTTATTACCGACTTAACCGAAACGCGGCAGCTGCAAGCACGCGTGAGTCATATGCAGCGCCTGTCTTCTCTCGGAAAAATGGTGGCATCCCTTGCTCACCAAATTCGTACGCCTCTTTCTGCGGCCATGCTCTATGCGTCTAATTTAACGCGCAAAGGCTTGGGACAAGAAGCACAAACTCAATTTGCAAACAAGCTAACTGACAGGCTTAAAGAGCTAGAGAGTCAGGTTAACGACATGCTGCTGTTCGCTAAGTCAGGGGAAGAACAAGTGGTCAGCCAAATTAGCTTGGGAGAGTTGTTTACTTCAATTGAAGGCAGTGCCCAAACCATGACGGCTCAAGCACAGCAAACGCTAACTTTTAGTGGCTTCGATAAAAACGTATCTATTACCGGTAATCTTACAGCGCTTCAAGGCGCGTTATTAAACCTTGTTCACAACGCGAGCCAAGTTACTCCGAAAGGGGAGTGCGTACACGTAGAAACTGCAGTGTCTGATAAACGTTTGCATGTGGCTATTATAGATAAAGGTCCTGGCGTACCGGATAAACTCAAAAACAAAATTTTTGAACCGTTTTTCACAACTAAAACTCATGGCACGGGCCTTGGCCTTGCGGTGGTTAAATCCGTCGTAAACGCCCACAACGGTTTGCTTAGCGTATCAAATATGCCAGAAGGTGGGGCGTGCTTTAGTGTGTCTTTGCCGTGTGTTGTGAATGCTCAATCTTCACAAACATTGACTCATGTTGCGTAGGTCATAGGAGAGAATAATGTCTAAAACTACCATTTTAATTGTTGAAGATGACGCAGGATTACGCGAAGCACTCCTAGACACCCTTCTGTTAGGTAACTATGAGGTTGTTGCCGCTGACTGTGCTGAAGAAGCGTTAATGGTGCTGTCTTCGCGCTCCGTCGACTTAGTGGTAAGCGATATTCAAATGGGCGAAATGAGCGGTTTAACGCTACTTAAAAGTATCAAGACCAAGTACCCCAATATGCCGGTGCTATTGATGACAGCCTATGCCACTATTGATGATGCCGTGCAGGCAATGCGCGATGGCGCAACAGATTATCTATCAAAACCGTTTGCCCCTGAAGTACTGCTTAATTTAGTGGGACGCTACGCGCCTGCACAAAAAATAGAGTCACGCACGCCTATTGTTGCTGACCCTTCTAGCTTGAAGTTACTTGAGCTTTCTCGCAAAGTCGCGAAGTCCGACGCCACTGTGATGGTAATGGGACCAAGCGGTTCGGGTAAAGAAGTGCTGTCTCGCTATATTCACGATCAGTCGCCGCGCAGTGAAGCGCCATTTGTCGCCATCAACTGTGCAGCCATACCAGAGAATATGCTAGAAGCGACCTTGTTTGGTTACGAAAAAGGTGCGTTCACCGGCGCAATCCAAGCTTGCCCGGGTAAATTTGAACAAGCCCAAGACGGTACGCTGTTACTTGATGAAATAACCGAGATGGATTTGGCGCTTCAAGCTAAACTGCTACGCGTGTTACAAGAGCGCGAAGTAGAGCGTCTTGGCGGACGTAAAACGGTTAAGCTCAACGTCCGTGTTATTGCTACAAGTAACAGAGATTTGAGAAAAGCAGTGGATGCGGGAGAGTTCAGAGAAGATTTGTACTACCGCTTAAATGTATTCCCTATTGAGTGGCGCCCGCTTTCGGAACGTCCGGGTGATATTGTCCCTCTTGCCGAACACCTGGTTCAGCGTCACGCTAGTTCTCAAGGGCTGGGTACTATCAGGTTAAGCGCAGCAGCACGCAATAAGCTATCACAATACAGCTGGCCAGGGAACGTTCGCGAACTAGAAAACGTGGTTCAAAGGGCGCTTATTTTATGTGAACACAATGAAATCGACGCCAGCGATTTAATGATTGACGAAGACATGACTGCACCTGTTGAAACACTGCAAGAGCATGTTGAAGAAAATAGGCTAGGGTCTGAGCTGCGCTACCAAGAACATCAAATTATCCTCGATACATTGGTGTCGTGTAACGGCAAGCGTAAAGATGTGGCAGAAAAGCTCGGCATTAGTCCAAGAACCCTTCGTTACAAATTAGCGCGCATGCGCGAAGACGGTATTGAAGTGCCCGCATAAGGTCGCTTTCTACACTTTCGGTTTCCTCGTCCTTATCCGTCGCCTTTGTAGTAAAGAAGGCGGCGGTTTTTTGTTGCTCACACTAAATCAAACGCCATAAATTTGGCTAACCCTCTTATTTTTGATTTATCTTATTGATATATATTGTTTTTTAAAGTTGGCAAGCCCTTTGCTAAATCCCCTCTATACATAAGTTATACGCCGATGTTCAGGCGGTCTCGAAAAAGCACTAGGAGTGGTTATGGACGTTAAAGCCAATAGTTTGTATCAAGAAATGCAGAACATGATTGGGCAAACTCGTCTTCAAGTTAATGAGCCTCAACAGCAGCCGCTTAGTGAAGTTAATAGCTCGGCAAGTGATTTCTCGACCATGCTAAAGAATGCGGTAGATGGTGTAAACGGCATGCAGCTCGAATCTAAAGACGCGCAGCAGCGTTTTGAAATGGGCGACCCTAACTTAAGTCTAGCTCAAGTTATGCTGACGAAAGAAAAGGCGGGCATTGCTTTTGAAGCCACTGTTCAAGTACGTAACAAAGTACTTGAAGCCTATAAAACAATAATGAATATGCCGGTGTAGGTGGAGTAGGTTATGGCTGAAGCTACAGGTACAAACCTTACGGTTCCTGATCAAAATCAAGCAGTGGACAATGAGCCAGAAAACAAATCTGGTTTTATGGACACTTTAGGTAGCGCAGATATGATGCGCCAAATGGCCCTTGTGGTTGTTTTGGTAATCTGCGTCGCCATCGCTATTTTTATTCTTATCTGGTCGCAAGAACCTGATTACCGTCCACTTGCGAAAATGGAAACCCAAGAGCTTATTGAAACTCTCGATTATATGGATGCAAACCAAATCGACTATAAGCTTGAAGGCAATATTGTTTACGTGAGAAGTGACGAATTCCAAAACATCCGTTTAGGCATGACCCGCCAAGGGCTAACAAAGGCCTCTGATGCCGGTACCGATATCATTATGCAGGATATGGGGTTTGGTGTGAGCCAGCGTGTTGAGATGGAACGTTTAAAACACGCCCGCGAGCAACAAATCGCGGCTACCATCGAAGATATCGCAAGCATTCAAAAAGCCCGTGTCTTGTTAGCTATGCCTAAAGAGAACGTATTTGCGCGAAGAGAGAAGAAAGCGTCGGCAACCGTTGTGCTAACGGCTAAGCGCGGTGCCGTTATTGCAGGTGAAGAGGTTGATGCTGTTGTCGATATCGTTGCGTCTGCAGTTCAAAACATGGAGCCGTCTAAGGTAACAGTAACAGACAGCAATGGTCGTCTGCTGAACTCAGGCTCTCAAGATTCTATGAGTGCTCGTGCCAGAAAAGAATACGAGATTGAGCGCCAGCGTGAGCAAGAGTACTTAGAAAAAATTGACGCGATACTGATTCCAGTATTGGGCATAGGTAACTACACAGCACAAGCTGACGTTACCATGGACTTTACAGCTATGGAACAAACACAGCGTAGCTACAACCCTGATTTACCTGCGGTTCGCAGTGAAATGATAATGGAAGAAAACAGCGTAGGTGGAGGTGTTGGCGGTATTCCTGGTGCACTGTCTAATCAGCCTCCGTTAGATTCTAATATTCCAGAAAATGCTGTGGGCGGCAGTCAACAAACTATGCCGGGGCGCACAGCGAAAGAATCAACACGCAACTACGAACTTGATACCACTATCAGTCATACCAAGAAACAGACAGGGGTTATTCGCAGATTAAGTGTATCTGTGGCGGTGGACTATACCCAAGTTGCGGGTGAAGACGGTGCGATGACGCCAACACCGCGTAAACAAGAAGAGATTCTCAACATACGTAGGCTTTTACAGGGCGGCATTGGCTTTGACGTTACCCGTGGTGATTCGTTAGAAGTTGTAAGCGTGCCCTTTACTCGGATGGACGCAGGGGAAATTGAAGACGCGCCTATTTGGGAGCAGCCCGGATTTCTACCAATTCTTAAGCTAGTTGTTGGTGGCTTGGTTATAATAGTGCTTATCATCTTCGTGATTCGTCCTATGCTACGTCGTCTTATTAATCCTGATGAGTCGAACGACGCCGATGAATTTGATGCAGACGAGGGCTTAGATTTAGGCGACGACACCATTAGCATGTTAACGTCTGACTTTGACGAAGGACAGGTAGGTTTTGCGCCAGATGGTTCACTCATGCTGCCTGACCTGCACAAAGATGAAGATGTACTTAAAGCTGTACGTGCCCTTGTGGCCAATGAACCTGAGTTATCAGCCCAAGTCGTGAAGGGCTGGTTAATGCAAGACGAGTAGTGAGATAAGATTATGGCTGAAGAACTTGCCAATGTTGACGAGCCGTCATACGACGTCAGTAAATTAGAAGGCGTAGAAAAAGCGGCCATCTTGCTGCTGAGTCTTTCTGAAGAAGACGCCGCCCAGATATTGAAACACTTAGAGCCCAAGCAAGTACAAAAGCTCGGTACTGAAATGGCAAAAGTGGACGATATGACGCAAACCAAAATTACGGCGGTTCATAAGCACTTTATCGAAGAAATTCAGAATTACAGTACCATTGGCTTCCAAAGCCAAGACTTTGTTAAACGTGCGCTAACAGCCGCGTTAGGTGAAGATAAGGCGGCAAACCTAATTGATCAAATCCTGATGGGAAGCGGTGCAAAAGGCCTAGACTCATTGAAGTGGATGGATTCTAAGCAAGTAGCCAGCATTATTCGCAATGAGCACCCGCAGATTCAAACTATCGTATTGTCTTATTTAGAGCCTGAACAAAGTGCTGAAATATTGGCGCAGTTCCCTGAAAAAGTGCGACTCGACTTGCTAATGCGTATAGCAAATCTAGAGGAAGTTCAGCCGGCTGCACTACAAGAGCTGAACGAAATCATGGAGAAACAGTTTGCAGGTCAAGCGGGTACACAAGCAGCCAAAATGGGCGGCTTGAAGTCTGCAGCGAACATTATGAACTACCTAGATACCGCGATAGAAGGTCAGTTGATGGATGCTATTCGCGAGCAAGACGAAGAGATGAGCCAGCAAATTCAAGACCTGATGTTTGTATTCGACAATTTAGTCGATGTAGACGACAAGGGTATTCAGGCCATACTGCGCGAAGTACAGCAAGACGCGCTGCTTAAAGCCATTAAAGGTGCTGACGAAGAGCTCAAAGACAAAATTATGCGCAACATGTCTAAGCGTGCTGCTGAAATGCTTAATGATGATTTGGAAGCGCTCGGTCCTGTGCGTATTAGTGAAGTGGAAACAGCGCAGAAAGAGATCCTTTCTGTTGCCCGTCGACTTTCTGACTCTGGTGAAATCATGCTTGGTGGTGGCGGTGGCGAAGAGTTCCTGTAGGAACGCTAGTCCCGTCACTCATTTAGCCTAGGTAAATATATGACTGCCAAAAAAAGTTTCAGCGAAAACGAAGTAAATGAAGCTAAAAAATGGGACCTACCTTTCGTTGATGACCCCACTGCACCCCGAGAAAACGAGCCGACCAACGCGTTAAACAAACGTTCGGACTGGAAGTATGAACCGCCTGAAGTTGAGGAAGAGATTAAGCCGCCTACCGCTGAAGAAATAGAAGCTATACGTCAGGCTGCTTAT
Organism: Alteromonas sp. G4i13; assembly: GCF_054960505.1. Classification (NCBI taxonomy): domain Bacteria; kingdom Pseudomonadati; phylum Pseudomonadota; class Gammaproteobacteria; order Alteromonadales; family Alteromonadaceae; genus Alteromonas; species Alteromonas sp. G4i13. Next base: position 171,732 of record NZ_JBHNYX010000001.1, read on the forward strand.
GATGAAGGTTATCAGGAAGGTAAAGAAAAAGGTTTTGAAGAAGGAAAAGCGCAAGGCCTTGAAGCAGGTTTAGCGGAAGGTAAAGAGCAAGGTCACACCGAAGGACTTGAACAAGGGCTTGAAGAAGGCCGCCAGCAAATGACGGCACAAGCCGAAGTGTGGCAAATGCTTGCTGAAAAATTTCACGACCCACTCTCGCAAGCCAACGATGAAACCCGAGATCAATTGGTAAAACTCGCCGTTACTCTTGCAAAAGCAGTTATTAAAACAGAGGTAAGTACTAACCAACAGGTTATAATGCAGGCGTTAAGCGAAGGTATTAAGGCGCTACCAATTAATCAAGCTGACTATCAAATTCATATGAATCCTGAAGATATTGAATTGGTAAAAGAGCATTTTGGTGAAGAGGAAATTACCAAAAAAGGCTGGAATTTGGTTGAAGCAACAGCAATGGAACGCGGTGGCTGTGACATTACCACTGTGCAAAATGCCGTAGATGTGTCGATTGAGCGTCGATGCCGCGACGTTATCGATAAGTTTCTTTTAAACCAAGGTTTATCTAATGACTAGCCCTTGGCATGCCCATTTTGAATCACTTACTAAACAAGTGACATCGCCACCCGTTGTTGCAGCGGGAAAATTAGTTCGGGGCATAGGGCTTACCCTTGAAGCTGTAGGTTGCCAGCTGCCGGTGGGCAGTCAATGTTTAGTGCAAACCATTGAAGGCGAAATAGAAGCTGAAGTAGTTGGCTTTGGTGATGATATTACCTATTTGATGCCCACTGAAGCGGTTCGCGGTATTGTGCCAGGGAGTCGCGTTATGCCGTTAAACCGGCAAAGCGGTTTGCCGGTAGGTATGGGACTGTTGGGTCGTGTGGTCGATGGCAACGGTCAGCCCCTTGACGGACTGGGTGAAATTAATGCCGACGCGCGAGCTCCCACCACGCGTCCTCCTATGAACCCGCTCATTCGCCGTCCAATCAACACCCCTATGGATGTTGGCGTACGTGCCATCAATGCGTTAAATACGGTTGGCGTTGGTCAGCGTATGGGGCTTTTTGCAGGAAGTGGCGTGGGTAAAAGTGTGCTACTTGGCATGATGACCCGAGGCTGTGAAGCCGATGTGGTCGTGGTTGGGCTTGTAGGTGAGCGTGGCCGAGAAGTAAAAGAGTTTATCCACGAAATACTGACAGAAGAAGAACGCCAACGGGCGGTTGTAGTGGCAGCGCCAGCCGATACTTCACCGCTTATGCGTTTAAAGGGCTGTGAGACGGCGGTAACTATCGCTGAATATTTTCGTGATAAAGGCATGAAAGTACTGCTGCTGATTGATTCTTTAACACGCTATGCCATGGCGCAGCGCGAGATTGCGTTGGCTGTGGGTGAGCCACCGGCCACAAAAGGTTATCCGCCTTCGGTGTTTGCTCGGCTGCCCGCACTAGTAGAACGTGCAGGTAACGGCAGCGAACGACAGGGCTCTATAACGGCTTTTTATACGGTGCTAACCGAAGGTGACGATTTGCAAGACCCCATTGCCGACGCCGCTCGCGCAATTTTGGATGGTCACGTAGTGTTGTCGCGAACCCTTGCCGATAGCGGTCATTACCCTGCTATTGATATTGAGGCGTCAATAAGCCGTGTAATGCCTATGGTCGTGAGCGAAGAACATCAATTGATGGCGCGTCGTATTCGACAAGTTTATTCAAACTACAAACAAAACCAAGACCTCATTTCTATTGGCGCTTATGCGAAAGGATCAGACCCGCGTATTGATCTGGCAATTCGCGCAGAGCCTGCAATCAACGCTTTATTGCAGCAAGGGATGAAACAAGTCATACCGTATGACGAGAGCTTAGAAGGCATGGCTGCACTAGCTAAAGGGCTGGGGCAAGGCTAATGTATAGCGCTGCAATGCAAGTTAGCTTGCCTGTGATCCAGAAGTCATCAACTTTCCAAAAGGTATCGCATAATGTCTAAACAACTAGAACGTTTAGCCGAATTCGAGCGCGAAAAAGAGCAGCGAGAAGCCCGATACTACAAACAGGCCCAACAGAACGTTAATCAGCAAAAGCAAAAGCTAACCAGTCTTGAGCAGTACCGCATTGACTACATAAAAGGTATTCAACAAACCGGTCAAGCAGGTGTTACCGCCACCTATTATCAGCAGCATTTATCCTTCGTTGGAAAACTGGATAAAGCATGCGAACAACAGATGCAAGTGATTGCTCGTGCACAAATGGCGGCGGATCAGCGAAAGCAACTTTGGCTAAAGCAACAACAAAAAGTGAAAGCTGTTACCTTGTTGCTAGATAAGAAAAAGTTGGCAGAGCAGAAAAAAGAAGCCAGAGCTGAGCAGGCCATGATGGATGAGTTCGCTACCCAACGATTTTTCAGAGCTAAGCGCTCGCCTTTCTGATAATTAGTCGAGCCTCTGCCACTTTGGCTCAACCCTTGCAAAAACCATTTCATAATGTACTAGCGCGACGTAATTACTTTGCAATCGCTACTACGGTAAATCATCGTTTCTTTGAGTTTCATCACACAGTATAGCGTTTGAAATTCAGCGAGGGCGACTAAGGGCCGTAGCGAAAAATCATAGCGATACATGCTGACTAAGTAATGCTAAGTGATTGTAATTAAAGTAAGCGTTGGTGGGTTTGCGATGAAATGGCATCAAGTTTTTTGTAATAAAACGCCAAGTGAATCATTCGCATCACGATACGTCTTCTTGGTGAAAGACGATTTAAATGTAGGACGGTAGGACAATATGCAACAAGTTGCCGCACGTAAAACAGACATTGCCGCATTACCATTCTCTGCTTCTGGTACGGCGAAAGCCGTTGGAACGGGTATCGGAACTCAGCAACAAGCGAACAATGAAAATAACCAAGCATTTAACCGACTTTATCAAGACGCGAAAACGACCAAGTCAGATTTTGTTTTAAACGAAAAAGAAGATCAGGTTGCTCAATCTCGAGCAGCAAACCGTTCGGACAGAGCGGCTCCCCAATCTTCAGTCTCCAGTGACACGATCAAAAATGGTAAAGACCGCGATGCGGGACATACGGATTTACCTGTTCGTGACGAAGTGACAGATATTCCAGCTGAGTCTGAAGCTGACTCTCATAATGCAAATCAAGAAGAAAATGCAACGCTTGGTGCACACGAGGTTGCGCAAGGTTCAGCAACGACAACGCAGCCTTCAACTGACGGTGAAAATACCAATCTCGTTATTGACGACGCTGAAGGCGCCGTTGAACAAAAAAACGTGACCGACGCCCAGTATGTCATTGGAGAAGGCGGCAGGAAAGATGCCGAGGCTGGCGTTATTACCTCACCTGGCACGCCAGATGGAAAGCCAAGCAAAGACGACGGCGAGCCAGACTGGATTGCCTACGTTGAGACGGTAGCCAATCGTTTTGGAAAAAGTGATGAATCTTCAGGTGAATCAGGTACCACAGAAGATAAGGGTATCTCTGAAGCTGCAGGCGAGGCAGTTAACGTCGTATCTATAAAAGAAAGCGGAAAACTTTGGAAGCTTCCGGAGGATGTGGATGCGAGCGATATGCCATCGGTCATGGCTCATCTTTTGTCGCAACTTAATAGTAACAATGATGGTGAATTAGCCATCGAATCCCTGTCGTCTGAAGCACAACAAACACTCACTGCACTAACTTCACTTCTTATTGGTGGCAACGCTAACAATCAACAGAGTGGAAGTGATAGTGAAACGAACAATGCGTCTTCAAATGCGCAAACCGATATCAATACTAATTCAGATAAAAAAGTAAAAAATGACAATGAGCTTTCAGCATTAATTGCCAAGCTCATGCAGACTGAGCACACAGAAAATCCCGAACAAGGTCTAGCGTCAGACACTGAAGCCGCAAATGCATTAAGCGGTATGTTAGAAACGTTAAATGGGCTATCTGAAAGCGGTAAAAAATCGGCCGATGAATCGCTCGTACTAAGTCTACTAGCAGATGAACTTAACAATATTCAGGCCAAATCTCTTGATGACAATCTCGCTGAGGCTCAAGAGTTATTGGCCGAGTTAACTTCAGAGACAGCTGTTGCCGGCAGCGTGGCGATTAATGCAGCAGCATCAAACGACGCTAAATCAGCATCATCTGAGGGGCTGTTAAACGTTGAAAACAGCGGTGAGCAAACCAAGGTAGTTGATTCTTTTGGTGCTACAGAAATTTCAAGCGACCTGCTTTCAGCGATAAGTGAGCTATCGCCACAAAGCGCGCAAAAGGCAACAGAAGCGTTTGCAGAGCGTGTAGTCGCGGCTCTGCCTGGTGGTGCACAGCAACAAGCGGTGAAGGCTAACATTATCGCTGGCATTAACGAGTTTCAGCAACAAGTCCAGCAAGGTAGAGAGCCTGGCATTGATTTATCAACTATTGTAGCCGATGCCGCAAAAGATGCTGCGGTAAGTGCTGATGTGGTTGCTTCAATGACAGCGCGTGTAGACGGTCAAGCCAGTCAATTCTTAAATTTGATGACGCAAACTCAAGCAAGTGCTCAACACGCTATTGCTGGATTGGTCAATCCAACTGAATCGGTTATGCAGGAAAACTCTCAGCTTCGCGCTGAAGCGTCAAAAACTCAGCAGCAGTTTGAAGGTTTTGATAAAGCGGTCAATATTCATAAGAGCGACGGCCAGCAGCAGCTTAGTGAGAAAATTCGCTGGATGGTTAATGCGCGAAATACCATGGCTGAAATTCGCTTAGATCCTCCCGAGCTTGGCAGTATGCAGGTGAGAGTAAATGTGGCGGGTGACGCTGCAAGCGTGAGCTTTGTTGTGCAATCACAGCAAGCTAAAGATGCGTTGGCCGATGCTATGCCTAAGCTAAGGGATATGCTCTCAGAACAAGGTATTGAGTTAGGCGACGCCCAAGTTAGGAAAGATAATTCTTCTGGTCAAGAAAATGGCCAGCAACTTGCAGGAAACAGTCACCAAGGTCAGGGAGCTGGGGATCGTGGAGAAAATGACGGTGTAGACGACACGGATGGCATGCGGGTTATTGAGCAGTCGATTTCGCGCGCGGACAAGGGCGGCATAGACTTTTACGCTTAACCACATCCCGTATGAATTATTACCAATAGGTCGCATAGAGAGAATACGTAAACGCTGCTATGTTTTGAATGAAAGGAGTGAGCAGTAGGTGGTATTAGGAAGCGTGAAGACGCAAAAAATTACCCGTACACATATTGTTTTCCTCAAATTATGGCATTGCCATTTTTGACGGAACCTTGATAATACGTTTTTTCCGAGCATTACTGACGAGTTACACATGGCTGAAGAAGAATTACAAGTAGAAGAAGGCGGTAAAAAGAAAGGCAAAATGATGTTGATCATCATTATCGCTGTGGTTCTTTTAGGAGGCGGTGCAGCTGCCTATTTCTTATTGTTTGCAGGCGGTGATGAGCCAGCAGCCGAACAGCTTGCAGAGACTGATGCCGCCGCAGCGGCTGCGAGCGCACCAGCATCAGCAGCAGGGAAAGCTGAAATGGGCACTGCGCTTTACGTAGCGATGCCGCGACCATTTGTTTTTAACGTGCCGGGCGCAGGAAGAGACAGGTTGGTTCAGATAAAAGTGCAGTTGCTTGTGCGCGGTTCTGACAATGAAGAGCTGGCGAAGACGCATATACCGCTAATTGAAGGGACATTACTACAGGCTTTTAGTACTTCAAACGCAGACGATCTGGTTACCGAAGCCGGTAAAATTGAGCTTCGCGAGCAGGCAGTAACTGAAGTACAAAAAGCATTAAAGGACATTACGGGCAGCGATGTAGTTGAGCGCGTATTGTTCACTGGGTTTGTCATGCAGTAATGCATTGACTAAGTAAGGTAGAAGACGGTGAGTGATTTATTATCTCAAGATGAAATCGATGCCCTATTACACGGGGTAGATGATGTAGAAGAAGAAGAGGTCGGCGGCAGCGACTCTGATGCTTCTACGCTCGAGTACGACTTCTCCTCGCAAGACAGAATAGTGCGTGGGCGTATGCCTACGCTTGAAATAGTTAATGAACGTTTCGCACGTCACATGCGTGTGAGTTTGTTCAACATGATGCGACGTTCAGCTGAAGTATCGATTAACGGTATTCAGATGATCAAGTTTGGCGAATATATTCATACGTTATTCGTTCCAACGAGTTTGAACATGGTGCGTTTCCGTCCACTTAAAGGTACGGGGCTTATCACCATGGAAGCCCGCTTGGTATTTATTCTGGTAGACAACTTCTTTGGTGGTGATGGTCGCTATCATGCGAAAATTGAAGGCCGGGAGTTTACGCCAACGGAGCGCCGTATTATCCAGATGCTGCTTAAAATAATCTTTGAAGATTATAAAGAAGCCTGGGCACCGGTCATGGATGTGTCGTTTGAATATTTGGACTCAGAAGTAAACCCTGCGATGGCGAACATTGTGAGCCCGACCGAGGTGGTGGTCATCAGCTCGTTCCATATCGAACTAGATGGCGGCGGTGGCGACTTCCACGTGTCCTTGCCATACTCAATGTTAGAGCCCATTCGCGAATTGCTTGATGCAGGTGTTCAAAGCGATAAAGAAGATACAGACTTACGTTGGAGTAAGGCCCTTCGCGATGAAATCATGGACGTTAAGGTGGCGTTAACTACGCATATGCTAGACGTTGATGTACCGCTTCGCGATGTGATGGAGTTTAAACCTGGCGATATCATCCCTGTGGAGATGCCAGAAACCATCACAGTATTAATTGAAGATTTACCCACATTCAGGGCTAAATTAGGTCGCAGTCGCGACAATTTGGCACTGAAAATTGTAGAGAAGATTGCAAGACCGACTTCAGTGAAGTCTGAGCTACAGTTATTAACCCGCGGTGGGCGCATTATTGATAATGACGCAGAACTGCAAGTACTCGAAGAAGACCTGTAAGGTAGAGGGGAGTTCCCATGAGTGAAGACGGTATGGACGATTGGGCAGCGGCAATGGCCGAACAAGCCGAATCTGAAGCGGAACAAGAGGCTGGCGATAACGAAGACGTACAAGTTGCTGAACTTGACGAATTAACTGACGACGCGCCGATTACGCAAGAAGAAAAGAAAAAGCTAGATACTATTTTAGATATTCCTGTGACTATTTCGATGGAAGTCGGTCGTAGTCAAATAAGTATCCGAAATCTGCTACAGTTGAACCAGGGTTCTGTGGTGGAGCTGGATCGTGTTGCCGGTGAGCCACTAGATGTATTAGTTAATGGCACGTTGATTGCTCATGGAGAAGTAGTAGTGGTCAACGACAAATTCGGTATTCGATTAACGGATGTTATTAGTCAAATTGAGAGAATCAAGAAGCTCAGATAAAACTTCTTATAAAATAAGGGGTTGCGCAATGCTGCCCCTTTTATTTAGCCAGATAGCCGTCGCGCAGTCGACCCAGTCAATTACCAATCCCACGTCGGTACTGTCAATTTTCCTATCCTTGCTCGTCGTCGTTGGCGTCATTTTCGCCCTGGCTTATGTGATGCGTCGATTTAATGTCACTGCGATGGGTGGAAATCAAATTAAAGTCGCGGCCAGCATGGTTGTTGGCACAAAAGAAAAAATTATGGTGATTCAGGTAGGTGAAGAGCAGCACCTCATTGGTGTAACCAGTCACAACATCTCTCATTTAAGCAAATTAGATAAGAATCTCGATGTGCCTGTGAAAGGTGTGAACAAAACCACAGGCGAGCAACAAAATGGTGCCGATGCGTTTAAACAAAAACTTGTTGCTGCCATGGCGGAAAAGCTCAACCCGAATATAGAAAAGAATAAAACAAAGGAAGAGTCGAGAGATGCGTAAGTTTGCCTGGCTACTTTTAATACTGCCCTTATTACTTCTCGTTGAGCCCGCCTATGCTCAACAAGGGATTTCTGCAGTCACGGTTACAACCAATCAAGATGGTTCTCAAGACTACACCATGACGCTTCAAGCGCTGTTTATCATGACAGCGCTAAGCCTTATTCCTGCGTTTATCATGATGATGACCTCTTTCACGCGTATTATTGTGGTGTTGTCTATTTTGCGTCAGGCGATTGGCTTACAACAATCACCGTCAAACCAGATACTCATTGGCGTTAGTTTGTTTTTATCCATGTTTATTATGGCGCCGGTATTCGAAGAGGTGAACGAGCGAGCTTTACAGCCTTACCTTAACGAGCAGCTCACCAGTTTAGACGCTCTTGAGCAAGCCAAAGGCCCAATGCGTGCGTTTATGCTTTCTCAAACACGGGTAAAAGACTTAGAAACGTTTGTACGAATAGCCGGAGACGAAGGAAAATACGCTGATACCAATGAAGTACCGCTAACCATCCTTATTCCCGCATTTGTAACCAGTGAACTTAAAACCGCGTTTCAAATTGGTTTTATGCTATTTATTCCCTTTCTTATTATTGACTTGGTAGTAGCGTCTATATTGATGGCTATGGGGATGATGATGCTTTCACCTATGATTGTATCCTTGCCGTTTAAACTCATGTTGTTCGTGTTAGTTGATGGTTGGAACTTGATTTTTGGCACGTTGGCGACCAGCTTCGGTATGGGCGTCTAGGAGGGCTTATGTCACCAGAAGTCTTTGTAGAAATACTGCGAGAAGCCATGTTCATGGTTATCGTGTTGGTATCTGCGGTGATTGTTCCAAGCTTGATCGTAGGCCTAGTTGTCGCTGTTTTTCAGGCGGCGACCAGTATCAACGAGCAAACCATGAGCTTCTTACCTCGTTTACTTGTTACGCTTCTCGCGCTTAGCTGGGGAGGCAACTGGCTAGTGCAACAGCTTATGGACTTTACTTTCAGAATGGTTGATATGATCCCGCAGGTTGTGGGATAGAAGGCTAAAGCTGTGGAAGTCGAACTCGCGACCATCAATCAATTCCTAGCAGACATGCTGCTGCCGTTTATGCGCATTAGCGGCTTATTCGTGGCCATGATTGGCTTGAGTGCTAAATCCATTCCACCGCAGGTAAGAGCCTTGTTGGGTATAATGCTCACACTCATTATCATGCCGGTAGTGCCTCCGTCACCCATAGAAAATTTGGTGGATGTGGGCACATTTTTAATCGTTATTCAGCAATTACTTATTGGCATTGCTATTGGTTTTATATCAATGATGGTGCTCAATACCTTTGTGCTTGCTGGCCAAGTTATAGCAATGCAAACCGGTTTGGGCTTTGCGTCTATTGTTGACCCAGTCAATGGTATTAACGTGCCAGCGGTAGGTCAGTTTTATCTGATATTGGCGACTTTGTTGTTTTGGACTTTGGATGGGCATTTGTCCATGATCCAAATGATAGTCATGAGCTTTGAGGCGTTTCCCATAGGCGAAGCATGGTGGACCGGTGAACAGTTCCGCGATATTGCCCATTGGGCCGGCTGGATGTTTATATCGGCAGTGACCCTCTCCCTTGCGCCAATCGTCTCGCTGCTTATCGTGAACTTGGCGTTTGGCGTAATGACCAAAGCTGCACCACAGCTAAACATTTTTAGTATTGGTTTTTCCATTGCTCAGGTAATGGGATTACTGATTATTTGGATAACACTTGATAACTTTACTGCACACTTCGAAACCCAATGGTTTAGAGCCGAACAGTTTATGTGTGAACTATTGAATATTTGTTCGTAGGAAAACATGGCAGATTCAAGCGAAAAAACAGAAGACCCCACGGGGAAAAAACTCGAAGATGCCCGAAAAAAAGGGCAGCTAGCCCGATCCCGTGAACTCTCTACGACCCTAGTACTTATCGTCAGTGCTTTTATGTTCTTGTTTGTGGGCGGGTGGATTGCTGAATCTGTTTTTAAACTTACTCAGAGAATGTTCATTCTCTCTCGTGACGAAACCTATGATATCACCCACATGTTTGGCGCATGGGGTGAAGCCTTTTCGGCAGTAGGTCCTGCCGTGCTGCTATACATGGTTGTGGCAATGATAGCGGGCATTTATGGCTCTATCGCCCTTGGCGGTTTTAACTTTACCTGGGAAGGTGCAAAACCTAAGGGTTCAAAAATGAGCCCTATTCAAGGCTTCAAGCGTATGTTCGGCATGAACGGCTTGGTTGAGTTACTCAAGTCTATAGCGAAAGTGGTGGTCATAATTGGCATGGCCATCGGAGCGTTACTGTTCTTTGAAGATGAAGCGCTCCACCTTGATATGGAGCTTTATCCGGGAAACTTCTTTCACGCACTCGACATGCTTAAGTGGGCGTTTCTTATTCTGGTGTGCGGCATGATCCCTATCGCGCTCATTGATGTGCCTTATCAAATGTATAAGCACAACAAAGAAATGAAGATGACCAAGCAAGAGGTTAAAGACGAACGGAAAAATGCGGAAGGCGACCCTATGGTTAAAGGCCGAATTCGCCGTCTGCAATATCAGGCTGCAACCAAGCGCATGATGCAGGAAGTGCCACAAGCAGACGTAGTGGTGACTAACCCGACCCATTTCTCGGTTGCTATCAAGTATGATGAGAAGGGAGTGAGGGCGCCGGTTGTGGTCGCTAAAGGTGCTGATGAGCTGGCGATGCACATCAGAAAAATTGCTACCGCCAACGATGTGCCGCTGATCCCTTCTCCCATGCTTGCCCGCGCCATTTTCTACTCCACAGAAGTGGACGATGAAATTCCTAACGCCTTATTTATGGCGGTAGCGCAGGTGCTAGCGCACGTTTATCAGTTGAAAGCGCATAGAGCAGGGAAGGGCAAGCGACCTAAGCCGCTTAAACGAGATTTGCCAATACCACCAGAATATCGACGTTAATTGCGCAGTAAACATCGAAAAGTTTTAGCGTAAATAAAGTGGGCAGTTTCATTCGGTACTGCCTAACGTTTACGTAAAATGCAGCGTTACCAGCGAGCTAAGGTTCCTCTCACATCAACATGAACGAAAGGCCCGTGCGCCGCATTAGCACCGTAAATACCAAGCCCACCGATTCTTGGGCCGAAAGCGCCTTGTTTAGACATATTTGAGATAAAGTTGGCTAGCCATACCGCATCTTCGCGGTTTACCACACCGTCTTTATTGAGGTCATCCATCACCCCATCTTTCGGTGACTGATCGATATAGAAATCCGCTGCGCCACCCCAAACGTGACGGCTGTACTGAACATTGCCAATAGCTTTGTTGTAGAACGGAGTGCGATATCCACTCATTATGGTTAAGCCTTCAACAGCATGCCCTTCGTCATTTAAGGTGTGCAGTATTTTTTCCAGTTTCAACAAAAGGCCTGCTCGCAAATGTACATATTTGGGAAATCCTTGTTGCTGCTTGGATAGAAATTGACCTAGGGTGAAATTGGGCGACAACCTTACGTCCGTTTGTTCTGGCGATACTTCAATAAGTCCTGATGGGGGTAAATAAATGGGATTGTTTTTTAAAGGCTTATCAGGATATTTACCAATTGTGTAGCCGTTTAACTTACCTGTTTTGTCTACCTTTTCCAAAGATGTCATCACAAAGACGTTGAGCGTCGCAGTTTCTCCTGACTGCGCGTTGGTGGTTTTAAGTACATAGTGCCCTGATTTCTTAGGTGCCATTATTGGCGCTTTCCCCACAACCCCGCTAACTATTGGAAGGTTCGAACTCGTCTTTAGTGCCTCACCGTTCGCATGGTGAAATTGAAAGTTCCCAGTATGGCTTTTGTTGTCAAACTCAACAGTGAACGTTTTATTCGGCATTACGAAAATAGAGAAAATAGGGTAGGGGACCGTATTTCCATTAATAGCAAGCTTAGAGTTGAGCATGTCATTGTCAAAGGAGAACGCATCACTGGCGCGCACTACAGTTAAAAGAGCAATCAGCACTAACAAACACTTACGCACGTTTAAACTCCTTCAATTTCTCAATAATATGGCTGTCCCGATTGTATGCATCGCGGCGAAATACAATGGTTCCTGCTTCATCTGCAAACGCTGTGAAGTACACAATAAGAACAGGTATAGGTTTCTTCAAATATAGTGTACTGGTCTCTTCACTTTGAAGTAATTGCTCAGCTTGCGGTATTGCCTCTGTCTGGCCTGAATGAGTGAGTACCCATTGAGACAGCTTCAAAGGGTTAGAGACTCTGATGCAGCCAGAGCTGAAGTTCCTTTCTAATTTCGAAAAAAGGCTGTGATCGGGCGTGTCGTGAAGATAAATGGCATGCTTATTTGGAAGCATGAATTTCACTTTACCAAGGGCATTGTGCGGACCGGGCTTTTGTCTGAGTGTATAGTGAAATGTACCACGGCTAACATTTGTCCAATCAAACTCATCGACAGGGCTGAAGCCGCTGACACCGGCGGGCTGGGCTTCGTAACCTTGCTCAACCAATAAAGAAGGATTGGTTTTTAATTTCGCCAGCTTGTCTTTAGTGGCTATACTGAAAGGCACGGTCCAGTAGGGGTTAAACACCATATACTTCATTGATTCAGCGAAAACGGGCGTTTGCCTCACTGGTGTACCGACAATCACAGGCATTCCCAATGTTTCCTCACCTTCAGTAAATCCTCTCAACTGAAACGAAGCAATGTTAACGCGTAAATATGTTGACCAAGTTTGATGAGGGAGCCAGCGCCAACGCTCTAAGTTTGCATCAATTCTTTCTAACCAAGAAAACGTGGTGGCATTTAATGCTTCTAAAGTGGAACTTCCCACGATACCATCTGGCTCTAAGCCCGCAGACATTTGAAACTGCTTAACCGCGTCCAGTAAATCTTTATCGAATAACTCTGAATAGGTGCCTGGCCCTAAAAGACGAGACTTCAGCAACACAACTCTTTCGCTCGTTGAGTTCAGCTTAAGTGTTGGGCCAACTGGAATTTGTGTGGTAACTGTAGAAACTGCCGTGAGTAAACTACGCTTTTTTTCTAACAGTAACTGGTATTCATGGTGTGATGGCCACATGGCCCGCAATGTTGCAGAAACACCGTTAGTTAATGCGTGATTTAGCGATGCCACAGGATCCGCTTCTCTTTGCTTAAGGAACCACTGCGAATCTGCATTGGCGGGGCTAACAAGCCCATTTAATCGATGCAGAGTTTGACTGATAAAGGCATCGGTTGCTAGTACATCTAAGAGTGCCGTATTGGCGTCGCGACTTTCGAGCATTGATGCGTGGTAATACTCGGGCGAGAAGCCATGTAACTCTGAATCAGCAATTTCATGGAGGAGTTCCTGAAGACGGTTTTCAGCATCACTAGTACCAAACCATATAAGCTGATAGCCCTGTTGAGTGTAGACCTCGCTTACCAAAACTCTATTGTGCACACGAGATGGGTTACTATTTTGTGAACCGTATATCTCCACTGAATCAACTAGCAAATTCTCCACACGCTGTCGTAAGTTAGGTTGTTTAGATGCATGAGCTACATGACTAAAAGTCAGCATGATGACAAGGCTGACCCAACAAAACGTTGCAACACGATTTTGTAGTACTACCATGAATAATCCTTTTAAAACGAAGAGTAGGCCCTAGGAATAGTGACGTAATTATAAACTGTTCGTATGTCCCTCGGATACAAAATCTTAATCGCTCTATACAAGTCACTGTAGACAGTAATCACGCATGATTACAGCTCAGATTTGGATAACTTTTGCGTAAAACACAAAGCTGGCACGTTAGTTGAAAACTCACTAGAAGATTCACATAAAGCGTCAATTTTCTGATAGAGAGACACCAAGCCATGCAGTTATCCGGTTATCTTCAGCGATTCGATAAAAATCAGCTGCAAAATTTTACCAGTGGTTTAGGCGCACCCATCGTCCTTTTGGCAATTATGGGCATGGTTATATTGCCTATGCCGCCATTCTTACTGGACGTGCTGTTTAGCTTTAATATTGCGTTGTCGCTAGTCATTATCTTGGTGGCTGTACTTACCCAGCGTCCAGTAGATTTCGGCATTTTCCCCTTGGTGTTACTTATCGCTACCGTTTTGAGACTAGCGCTTAACGTGGCTTCTACTCGCGTTGTTTTACTTTACGGACATGAAGGCGGCGATGCAGCAGGTAAAGTTATCGAAGCCTTCGGTGAGGTCGTGATTGGTGGTAACTACGCCGTAGGTATTGTTGTTTTCGCCATTCTTCTTATTATCAACTTCAAAGTTGTAACCGCAGGCGCAGGACGTATTTCAGAAGTAAGCGCTCGCTTTACGTTAGATGCTATGCCCGGTAAGCAAATGGCCATAGATGCTGATTTAAATGCAGGGTATATAGATCAAGACCAAGCACGTAAACGCCGTGAAGAGATTACCGCAGAAGCGGATTTTTACGGGTCGATGGACGGTGCGTCAAAATTTGTAAAGGGTGATGCGGTCGCAGGCCTTTTCATCATGCTGATTAATATTGTCGGTGGTCTTTTTATTGGCATGATTCAGCACGGGCTTTCATTCGGTAACGCTATAGAAATCTACACCATATTGACCATCGGTGATGGTTTGGTGGCGCAAATTCCTTCATTGTTACTTTCGGTCGCTACAGCCATTATCGTTACTCGTGAAAACGAGACCCAGGAAATGGGCAAAGAAATCCGCGGTCAGCTTGGTAATAATCAAGCCCTCTATATAGCCTCGGGGGTTCTATTTGTGATGGGTATCATTCCTGGGATGCCTCATATCGCATTCTTAGGGTTCTCATTCTTGATTGCAGGCTTTGCTTACTGGCAGTCGGTCCAAGAAAAGAGAAAGGCCGCAGAGCCCAAAGTGCCAGACAATGTGGTAAAAGATGAATCGGTTGCGCCTGAAGTGAAAGAGCTTGGCTGGGATGATGTTCAGCAGGTAGATACCATCGGATTGGAAGTGGGCTATCGCTTAATTCCTCTTGTCGATAAATCCCAAGGTGGCGAGTTGTTGACGCGCATTAAAGGCGTACGTAAGAAACTATCGCAAGAACTGGGTTTCCTTATTCCGCCTGTCCACATTCGCGATAACTTGGATTTAGAGCCCAACACTTACACCATCGCTATGCTAGGCGTAACGATAGGCGATTCCATCATCAGTCACGATGAAGAACTTGCTATTAATCCAGGGCAAGTGTTCGGTAAATTAGAAGGGCGTGCCACTAAAGACCCCGCGTTCGGCTTGGACGCAGTATGGATTAAGCCCAATAAACGGGAGCATGCACAAACCCTTGGGTACACAGTAGTAGACGCTGCGACCGTTGTAGCGACCCATTTAAGCCAATTACTCTCTAACAATGCATATCAATTATTAGGGCACGAGGAAGCGCAACAACTTCTTGATATGCTTGCCAAGCAGCATCCGAAACTGGTTGAAGGATTAGTACCAGACATTCTTCCGCTAAGCACCGTCGTGAAAGTACTGCAAACCTTATTGTTTGAAGGCGTGCCTATTCGCGATATGCGTACAATCGTTCAAACACTCAGTGAGTACGGCACGCGCAGCCAAGACCCCGATGTTTTAGTGTCTGCAGTGCGTATTGCCCTTAAACGTTTAATTGTCCAAGAAATTACTCAAGGTGCAAAAGAGATACCTGTCATAACCTTGGCGCCAGAGTTGGAACAGATGTTGCACCAGTCACTTCAAGCAGGTGGCGAAGATGGCGCTGGCATAGAACCAGGTCTGGCAGACAAGCTGCAAAAATCATTGCAGCAAGCCAGTCAGCAGCAAGAGTTAGAAGGAGAGCCTGCAGTACTCCTTACCTCAGGCATGCTACGACCCGTTCTGTCTCGCTTCTTAAAATATTCGGTTGTTGGGCTTCATGTTCTGTCTTACCAAGAAGTGCCTGACGACAAACAAATAAAAATAGTCAGTTCGGTCGGTCAATAATCTGACACTGGGTGATTGGAGAGGTTGCAATGAAAATTAGACGTTTCTTCGGCAAAGATATGCGTGAGGCGTTAAGCCAAGTTAAAGCTGAATTGGGCAGTGACGCTGTGATCATGTCAAATCGCAAAGTCGCTGACGGTATTGAGCTTGTCGCAGCCTACGACAAAGAACCTGAAGCGAAGTTGTTTACGCCGAAAGCGTCTCCACAAGCAGCTGCAAAAACACCTGGCCAAAAGGCAGTGCCTAGCTTGAGCGAAATCATTGGTGACGACGGTCCTGATAGCCTTAAAGCACTGCTAGAAAAGCAGCACGGTGGAAATAATGGCGTAGCGAGTCCCGCGCAACCTAACCAACCAATGACAGCAAATGCTAAGCACGCCAATGAAATTGCTTCGCACTTAGACTTCTCAGAAGCCTTTATTGACGACGTAGAAGCCCAGCAGTCTTCTCATGAACCAGTTCGTCAGAACGCTTTCCCAGAGCATCAAGCGTCGAGTATGGATGATACCGCTGTGACGCAGTCAGCGGAGCTTGCGCAAATCAAGGAAGAGCTAGCGTCTCTTCGCGATGTATTGCAATATCAAGTGGCCGACTTGATGGAAGCTAAAAACAAACGTCAAAAACCTGTTCATCAATATCTAATCACCCGTTTAACCGATATGGGGTTAAGCAACGCGTTAGCGAAACAGCTTATTAGCTATACGCCGTCACATTACAACGAACGAGATGCATGGGTATATCTTCTTAACCTATTGGCTAATCGCATAAATGTGACAGGAAACGATATACTTAGCGCACAAGGTGCTGTTGCATTAGTAGGACCAACAGGTACCGGTAAAACAACTACCGTTGCGAAACTTGCTGCCCGCTATGCGCAAAAATACGGTGCAGAGTCGGTTGCGATGATTACCATCGATACGTATAGAATTGCCGCCTATGAGCAGCTAGCGACATACGGAAAGATTATTGGCTGCACGGTGAGAAAAGCGCAGACTAGTGAAGAACTTGCGGATTTATTATTCCAACTTCGTCATAAGCGACTAGTATTGATTGATACGGCTGGATTTAGTCAAAGAGATAGTCGATTAATTAAACAAATTAAGCAGTTTGATAACGGACAAATGCCAAATGTTAAAAAATATTTGGTAGCGCAAGCAAATACGCAATATCCTGCTTTGCAGAGAATCATTCAAGCGTATGATGATATTGAACTAAGTGGCTGTATTTTCACAAAGTTAGATGAGTGCTACTCTTTAGGAGAGGTGCTTAGTGCAGCGGTTGAATACCAATTACCGGTTAGTTATGTCACCGATGGTCAAAAAGTACCTGAAGACATTAAGATTGCAGAAGCGAAATCTTTGGTTTCCGCTGCTGCAAAGCTTTATAAAAAGTACGGTTTGAATCATACTAGTGGTAACAACGCAATTAAAACAGCATAAGCAGTATGATTGACGACCAAGCGAGTAGCTTAAGAAAAATGAAGCAATCACGGTTAATCAAAGTAATCGCCGTCACCGGTGGCAAAGGTGGCGTAGGTAAAACAAACATTACATTGAACACCGCTATCGCCATGGCGAAGCAAGGTAAACGTGTAATGGTTCTCGATGCGGACCTCGGTCTTGCTAACGTAGACGTTATGTTAGGTTTGCGTGTTGAGAAAAACTTATCCCACGTGCTTTCCGGCGAATGTACACTTGATGAAGTATTAGTGACCGGTCCGCACGGAATAAAGATTGCCCCTGCCACATCAGGCACGCAGTCGATGGCAGAATTGTCGCCAACGCAACACGCTGGCCTAATTCGTGCCTTTAGTGAGCTGCGCTCGCAAATTGACGTGCTTATCGTTGATACAGCGGCAGGTATTTCAGACATGGTGTTGAGCTTTTCAAAAGCCTCACAAGACATCATGGTCGTTGTGTGTGACGAGCCTACTTCATTGACAGATGCGTATGCATTGATAAAAATTCTGAATAGAGAGCACGGTGTTTTCCGCTTCAAAGTTGTGGCTAATATGGTGCGCGACGTGCGAGAAGGCCAAGAGCTATTTAGTAAATTGAGCAAAGTGACAGGGCGTTTTTTAGATGTTGCACTAGAATTAGTGGCGACAGTACCGTTTGACGAGAACATTCGTAAAGCAGTGCGTAAACAAACAGCCATTGTCGATGCTTACCCAGGTTCACCGGCAGCCGTTGCAATAACACAGTTGGCGAGTAAAGCCTTAACATGGCCTATTCCAGCGCAGCCAGGTGGCCATTTAGAGTTTTTCATTGAACAATTAGTTGCAGAAAAAGCCGTAGGAAGTCAGCGTTGAACAGCAAGGCAGCCGCTTATCAACAACAAACCGATAAAGCGCAGTTAGTCGAAAGACATGCGCCATTGGTTAAGCGTATAGCGCATCACTTGATAGCGCGATTGCCGGCTAGTGTTCTTGTAGACGATTTAATTCAATCAGGCATGATTGGATTATTAGAAGCCGCGCGAAACTTTGATGGTTCAAAAGGAGCCAGCTTTGAAACGTTTGCCGGTATTCGCATTCGCGGTGCTATGCTAGATGAAATTCGCAAAGGGGATTGGACACCGCGTTCAGTCCACCGAAATGGTCGAGCGATCACTGAAGCAATTTCGCAAGTAGAAAGCGAAACAGGCCGCGATGCTAGAGATTCTGATATTGCTGATAAGCTTAATGTAAGCTTGCAGGACTATCACCAAATGCTTAATGAAGTAAATGCCGGAAAGCTGGTAGGTATTGAAGATTTAGGTGTGTCAGAAGATGTTATTTCGACAGAGCAAAATCGAGGTAGCGACGCACCACTGGAAGATTTGATGCAAGGCGCTTTCCAAAAAGCGCTTGCCCATGCAATTACGACATTACCTGAAAGAGAAGCGATTGTACTTTCGCTGTATTATGATGAAGAGCTGAACCTAAGAGAAATTGGTGAGGTTCTTGATGTAAGTGAATCGAGAGTCAGTCAAATTCACAGTCAGGCCATGTTAAAACTCAAATCACGAATGAAGTCGTGGCAAGCTGACGAAGAATAGAAATTAATAACAATTAACCCCTCACTGGAGGCTATTTTGGACAAAAGCATGAAAATTCTCGTGGTCGATGATTTTTCTACCATGAGACGTATCATCAAAAACCTACTTAAAGATTTGGGTTTTTCCAACATCCAGGAAGCGGATGACGGAAGTACTGCATTGCCTATGTTGCAGCAAGGTGATTTCGATTTCGTAGTTACCGATTGGAACATGCCTGGAATGCAGGGTATTGACTTGCTTCGCGCGATTAGAGCCGATGACAAGCTCAAGCACCTACCAGTACTCATGGTTACTGCTGAAGCGAAGAAAGAGCAAATTGTTGCCGCTGCGCAAGCAGGTGTTAATGGCTACGTTGTTAAGCCGTTCACTGCAGCAACACTTAAAGAAAAATTAGATAAAATATTCGAACGTTTAGGTTGATCCAGACGCTCACCAGAGAAATGAGGTTTACTGGATGTCAACGAATGTAAACGTTCCAATTTCGTTGGAAGAAGCAAAACAGCTTGTCACCTACCTTGAAGAGGGTGACAACGCTTCAGCCAATGCCCTATTAGAAGCGGCCTCAATGAAAGAAAACGTTGAGTTATTTGCCGAAGTAGGGAAACTGACGCGTCAGCTCCATGACGCGCTGAATAATTTCCAAATAGACGACCGCATTAAAAATCTCGCGACCGATGATATTCCCGATGCACAATCCCGCCTAACCTACGTAATTGAAGAAACTGAAAAAGCTGCTAATACTACTATGGATGCCGTTGAAGCGAGCATGCCTATAGCTGAAATGCTGTCGGCGCGCATCGAAAAGGTTATGCCTGAGTGGAAGAAGCTGATGAATCGCCAAATAGAGTTGGGTGAATTCAAGGCTTTATGCGCAGACTTAGACGAATTGTTGGAAGAAGGTTCGGCACAGTCAGCTAAACTTACACAGTTACTTACAGAAGTATTGATGGCTCAAGGTTATCAAGACTTAACTGGTCAGGTTATTCGCCGCGTTATCGACTTGGTTAAAGAAGTGGAAGACAGCTTAGTTAACATGCTTACCATGTTTGGTGAACGCGACGGTGCAGAACAAACTAAACCATCCAGCGTTAAGGCCGATAAGGTTGATGGTGTAGAGGCAGAAGGCCCTATCATTGATGCCGATAAGCGCGACGACGTCGTGTCAGGCCAAGATGATGTAGATGATCTTCTGTCTAGCTTAGGTTTTTAGGGGAGCGGGCGCATGTCGTTTGATGTTGACGAGGATATATTACAGGACTTTCTAGTTGAGGCTGGAGAGATACTTGAACAATTACAAGAACAGCTCGTTGATCTTGAGAACAATCCTGAAGATGCGGATTTGCTGAATGCAATTTTCCGTGGTTATCACACAGTTAAAGGGGGAGCAGGGTTCCTGTCTCTTACTGAGTTAGTAGAAATTTGTCACGGAGCGGAAAACGTCTTTGACGTAATGCGTAACGGTCAACGAACACTAACCCCTGAACTGATGGATATTATTCTGCAAGCCACAGATGTGGTGGTTGAAATGTTTGAACGAGTGAAAGCTCGGGATCCATTAGAGCCAGCAGATGCACACCTAGTCGACTTGTTACACAAACTAAGTCGCCCGGAATCTCCAGATGAGAATATTTTTGGTGAACAAAGCGCGCCGGCGTCAGAACCTGAGCCCGCGATTGAAGAGCCAGAATTAGTTGTTGAAGAGCCTACTGCACAGGCACCAAGTTCTGGTGATAGCGGCGGTATTGACGAAATCACTGAAGATGAGTTTGAAGCGCTGCTTGATGAGCTTCATGGCTCTGGGGCACCAGGACAGTCCTCAGCGGCTAAAAGCGAACCTGCAAAGGCTGCTGCACCTGCTGCCGCTAGTGATAACGACGATATCACCGACGAAGAATTTGAAGCGTTGCTTGATGATTTACACGGCAAAGGCAAGTTTGGTGGTGAAGAAGCTGCGCCAACGGCAAATACACCAGCTCCAGCACCAGTTACGCCGAGTTCAGCTGGTGATGAAGAAATCACCGATGACGAATTTGAAGCACTGCTTGACCAACTACATGGCTCAGGGCAAGGGCCTACCAAGCAGGGAGCCGTTTCAAAGGCGCCAGAGCCTCCTGTAGATAAGGCAGCAACAGAAGCGGTTCAAAAAGCGAAACAAGCAGCGCCAGCTGCGCCAAAATCGACGCCTGCTCCTAGCGCCGCAGCGCCAGCTAAAGCAAGCGCACCTGCTGCACCAAAAGCAGCGCCTAAAAAAGATGAGAAGAAGGCGGCACCAGCTGCGCCTCCTGCTGAGACTACAGTACGTGTAGATACCAAGCGCCTTGACCAAATTATGAACATGGTGGGTGAACTCGTACTAGTGAGAAACAGGCTAATAAGCTTGGGTATCAACAGTAACGACGAAAGCATGTCCAAAGCCATTGCCAACTTAGATGTGGTAACGGGCGACTTGCAAGGTGCGGTAATGAAAACCCGCATGCAACCTATCAAGAAGGTGTTTGGTCGTTTCCCTCGCGTTGTTCGAGACCTCGCTAGAAGCTTGAAAAAAGAAATAACCCTTGAGCTTGTGGGTGAGGAAACTGATTTAGACAAAAACCTGGTTGAAGCACTGGCCGATCCACTTGTGCATTTG
Organism: Alteromonas sp. G4i13; assembly: GCF_054960505.1. Lineage (NCBI taxonomy): Bacteria > Pseudomonadati > Pseudomonadota > Gammaproteobacteria > Alteromonadales > Alteromonadaceae > Alteromonas > Alteromonas sp. G4i13. The sequence goes on from NZ_JBHNYX010000001.1 coordinate 193,184, forward strand.
GTGAGAAACTCCGTCGACCATGGTATTGAAATGCCTGATGACCGTGCTGCAGCGGGTAAACCGCGCATGGGTACGGTTCAGCTATCGGCATCTCAAGAAGGCGATCATATTCTTCTAACCATCGAAGATGATGGTAAAGGAATGGATCCTGAAAAGCTTAAAGAAATTGCTATTAGTCGCGGTGTACTAGACGCAGACGCAGCTGCACGGATGTCGGATGTTGAAGCGTTTAACTTGATATTCGCGCCAGGGTTCTCAACCAAAACAGAAATTAGTGATATTTCTGGTCGCGGTGTGGGCATGGACGTGGTTAAGACTAAAATTAACCAACTTAACGGCACCGTGAACATAGATTCACAGCTAGGAAAAGGCACGCGACTGGATATCAAAGTTCCGCTAACGCTAGCCATTCTTCCGACGCTAATGATTGTTGTAGGAAAACAAACCTTTGCGTTACCATTAGGTGCGGTGAACGAAATAATAAATATGGACATCAAAAAGACCAACACGGTCGATGGCCAGCTAACAATGATAGTTCGTTCAAAAGCAATTCCGTTGTTCTTCCTTGGTGAATGGTTGATTCGAGGTCCCAAAAACATCGATAGAGAAAAGGGACACGTTGTTGTAGTGCAAATTGGTACACAACAAGTAGGATTCGTAGTAGACGCGCTAATAGGCCAAGAAGAAGTGGTTATTAAACCTCTTGATGCATTATTGCAAGGCACGCCTGGTATGGCGGGAGCCACGATTACATCAGACGGTGGAATTGCACTAATTTTAGATATTCCGAGCCTGCTTAAACGGTATGCGCGTAAACCCATCAATTAAGGCGATGAATTAACAGGAATAATAATCCATGGTCTTTAAAGTCCTTGTCGTGGACGACTCGACTTTTTATCGTCGTCGAGTAAAAGAAATACTCGATGGCGATAGGGAACTTGAAGTTGTTGGGGAAGCGAGAAATGGGCGCGATGCACTTGAAAAAGCAGAAGCGCTTAAGCCGGATGTGATAACGATGGATGTTGAAATGCCTGTCATGGACGGCATTTCAGCTGTAAAGGCCATAATGGACAAACGGCCTACACCTATTCTTATGTTTTCTTCGCTTACGCATCATGGTGCGCAAGCGACATTAGATGCGTTAGAAGCGGGCGCGCTCGATTTCTTACCGAAGAAATTTGAAGATATCGCGCAGGACAGAAAAGACGCATCGCGCTTGTTGTGTACAAAAGTACGCTTAATAGCGCGTCGTGGTATTGGTCTTAAGCGTCCGTCGTTTCGCTCTACAGAGGCAAGAAAGCTTCCTGATAATGCGCCAAAGCAGGCGTTCTTTAAAACATCAGGGTTGCTATCAGGGCATAAAGACGCAGCCAAACAACCAACCGTTTCGTCTGTAAGAGCGACGGGAAAGCACTACAAGTGTTTGGCAATAGGGGCTTCTACAGGCGGGCCTGTGGCGCTTCAAAAAGTGCTGTCTCCTTTACCTGCAGAGTTTCCATACCCCATTTTGCTTGTACAACACATGCCTGGAACATTTACTACGGCATTTGCACAGCGTTTAGACACAAACTGTAAGATTAGAGTAAAAGAAGCCGAGCACGGCGACATTCTAAAACCAGGTCATGCGTATCTTGCTCCCGGTGGGAAGCAAATGTTGCTAGAAACCATAGGTGCGAATAAACGCATTGCCATTGTTGATGCAAGTGCGAGTGACAAGGTGAATTATAAGCCCAGTGTTGATCTCACTTTCAGTTCTCTGGCTAAAGCTTATGGTGGGGATGTATTAGGAATTATATTGACGGGTATGGGGGCTGACGGCAGAGAAGGATGCCGAATGCTCAAGGAAAAAGGCGCAACGATTTGGGCTCAAGACCAAGATTCCTGTGTTGTGTATGGTATGCCTCAAGCTGTAGCCGTTGCCAATATATCCAGTAAAAATATAAACATTGATGATATGAGCAGTTGCGTTCAAACCGAAATGCGATAGCAGTTTGAACAGTAATGGAACAGCAAATATGAAAGTGTGGACAGTAGCGAATCAGAAAGGTGGTGTAGGAAAGACTACCACTACGGTGAGCCTTGGCGGCTTGCTTGCACAGCAAGGCAAGCGAGTGCTGATGATTGATACTGATCCACATGCATCGCTGAGTTATTACTTCGGTATCGATGCAGAAGCGTCAAGTCATTCAGTTTACGATATTTTTATTAAGTCTAATGACATTACGGCCGATAATGTTATGGATTGTCTTTGCCCGACAAAGTTAGACAACTTATATGTGCTTCCTGCAACAATGGCGCTCGCGACCTTAGATAGAACGATGGGTAGCGAACAAGGTATGGGCTTAGTCCTAAAAAAAGCGTTGGCAAAAATCGCAGGGGAATTCGATGTTGCTATCATCGATTGCCCTCCAGTGCTTGGGGTGCTGATGGTTAACGCTCTTGCAGCGTGTGACAAGGTTATTGTGCCTACCCAAACGGAGTATCTGGCGCTTAAAGGGCTAGACAGAATGATTCGTACCATGGAAATTATGGGACGTTCGTTGGACAAATCCTTTGATACTGTGATTATTCCAACTATGTTTGATAAGCGCACTAACGCGGCGCTTGCATCGCGAAAGCGCTTAATGAATGACTATGGTGAGCGCGTGTGGGAAGGGGTTATTCCCGTCGACACGCACTTCAGGGATGCAAGTTTAGTACAGCTTCCCATTTCCGCAGCGTACCCCAAAACACGTGGTGTGTCTGCGTACAAGAAACTATTAGCGGTATTGGAGAAATAACGAGAACATGAGCAAGCAATCGCCTTTTGCCCGTGAAGAAGTGATGGAGGCATACCTTGATAGTCTCCTCAAAGAGCCAGAAGCACCGGAAGATGTGACTGCGCGCACGGCAAAATTGCTCGAGCAGGCTTCTCAGCAGATGGCTGAAACGGCACTTGCTTCTACCGCCAATGAAAGTGAGCCGCAATCAAATGAACAAGAAGCGATAGCGGAAAAGGTTACATCGTTAATTGAAACGCAAAAAGCAGAGACAATTGAAGATGAACAGCAACAGTCTCACGCAGAAACTTTAGTAGAAAATGAACAAGAAGCTGCGTTAAACCGCGCTGAAAAAACAAAAGTTCCACTAAAGGATACTCTCGGTTTTCGCTTTCAGGCGCTATTCTTTGAGGTTGCAGGGTTAACACTTGCGGTGCCTTTGACGTCGCTAGGTGGGATCCACCAAATTGAGAAGATTGGCCCTTTATTTGGAAAACCTGATTGGTTTATGGGTGTAATGTTGCACAGAGAGTCTAAACTAAGTGTTGTTGACTCTGCAAAATGGGTAATGCCAGAAAAATATGACGAAAACCTCGCACAATCGCTTAACTACCGATATCTTATAATGTTAGGGGAAAGTGCGTGGGGTCTGGCTAGTGAAAAGCTAGTCAATACGGTCAATTTGACTACCGATGATGTTAAATGGCGCGAGTCCACAGGTAAGCGTCCCTGGTTAGCAGGGATGGTTAAAGAAAAAATGTGCGCGTTAATTGACGTTGAAGAATTAATATCTATGCTTAACAAAGGCTTAGGCAGTAACGACCAGACGCCATAGTATTGGGAGCCAGGTTCATGAGCGACGAAAGAATAAATAATAACGCCACCGACAGCAACGACGAAGTCCTTCAATGGGTAACGTATCGCTTAGGTGAAGAAACTTACGGTATCAACGTGATGCAAGTTCAAGAGGTCTTGCGTTATACCGAAATAGCCCCTGTACCCGGTGCACCTGACTATGTACTTGGTATTATCAATCTGCGTGGTAACGTAGTAACGGTTATTGATACACGTGCTCGTTTCGGATTACCGCCAACAGAAATTACTGACAATACCCGTATCGTTATTATTGAGTCTGACGAGCAGGTGGTTGGTATTCTGGTGGATAGTGTCGCTGAGGTGGTTTACTTGAAATCTTCAGAGATTGACAGTGCCCCTAACGTAGGTACTGAAGAAAGTGCTAAGTTTATCCAAGGTGTAAGTAACCGCGACGGCGAACTGCTTATTCTTGTAGATCTTAATAAATTGTTAAGCGACGAAGAGTGGGATGAGCTTAGCAACATCTAAATAAATGAATAGGCGGTATTGATTATAATACTGCCTACATTTCCCCAAGGGTTATGTCCATGGATTGGCAGCTTGCTGCACCTACCTTATTAGAACTCATACTGTGTATTCTTGTAGTTATACTCATCGCCGCGATGGGTGTGCTGTATTCACACATTAAGCAGTTGCGTTCTGCATTAAGCGAAAGCGAACATGCTAACGCAGAGGCTATTGCCCGCACTGAAGCCCTTGCTAAAAATGCAAATAATCAACAAACTGAGGCGCAAGCACGCACCTTGGTGATCACTCGACACCTTCAAGAGTTAGACGAAAAGCAAACTGATATTGAAAACCAGCTTCGAGAACTCAAGCTTCAAGATCCTTCCCTACGCCTATATCAGCGTGCGGCGGACTTAGTCAAGCAAGGCGCTAGCATTGATGAAATTATTGAAGCCTGCGACATTCCTCGTGCCGAAGCTGAGATGTTGGTAATGGTGCATAAACAAAATAATTAGTATTTTTGAACACCAGAGAAAAAAACGTTTAGACGTCTAGACGTAAAGATGTTGACATATCGCCAGTTATAGACACAATACAGATATTGTAATTTATCACTGGAGCCCTCTATGCCAATTCGTATTCCTGAGCAGTTACCCGCGCAGAATGTACTACTAGGTGAAAATATTTTTACCATGGACATGGACAGGGCTGCCAATCAGGATATTCGTCCTCTTGAAGTCGGTATTCTTAATTTAATGCCGAACAAGATAGAAACAGAGGTACAGTTACTCCGCCTGTTATCGAACACGCCACTGCAAATAAACGTGGATTTAATTCGAATTGATAATCAAGCGCCGAAGAATACCCCCCAATCGCACATGGATGCTTTCTATCACGACTTTTCAGCGGTAGCGAATAAGAAATACGATGGCCTCATTGTCACCGGTGCGCCTCTCGCGCTTATCGATTATGAGGAAGTAAAGTACTGGGAAACCATGACCACCATATTGGAGTGGGCGCAGCGTCACGTGAACTCGACCCTTTACTTATGTTGGGCTGCTCACGCCGCCATGTATCACTTTTACGGCATTACACGAGAGCTTAGAGACGAAAAGTTTTCAGGTGTCTTTAAACATAAAGTGAATGACCCGAACAATGAGCTATTAAGAGGCTTTGATCCTTCTTTTTACGCACCACATTCCCGTTATGGACATATTAACACCTCGTTGTATAACAGCGTCGATGGACTTAGTGTTGTTGCAGAGTCTGACGATGTAGGCGCCTATATTGTGGCGTCAGAAGATAAGCGCATGGTATTTGTAACGGGTCACCCGGAATACGATCCAGATACACTTAAAGACGAGTATTTTCGAGATATTGCCGCGGGACAAACGCCAGTAATTCCAAAAAACTATTTTGAAGGGGATGATCCAGCCAAGTCTCCTATTGTACAGTGGCGCTCACACGGCAGCCTATTGTTTACAAACTGGCTGAATTATTATGTCTATCAGACCACGCCTTACGATTTAAGTCAGCTTGCTGAAAAGTCACAGCCAAAGAGGTAGCACGTGAGCCAAAGACCAAATTCTAGCGCGCAAGCAACGCTTACAGAAGCCGCTAAAGAGCGCATCCTTATATTAGATGGTGCCATGGGCACCATGATCCAGCGCCATAAGTTAGAAGAAGAAGATTATCGCGGAACACAGTTTGCCGACTGGCACTGCGATGTTAAGGGTAACAACGATTTGTTGGTTCTTACCCAGCCCGATATCATCTATCAAATTCACTGTGATTACTTTGAAGCTGGCGCGGACATTATTGAAACGAATACGTTTAATGCTACGACTATCGCTATGGCCGATTACGATATGCAGGCTCAATCCCGTGATATTAATTTAGCTGCAGCTAAATTGGCGCGTAAAGCTGCCGATGAGTTCACAGCAAAGACACCCGACAAACCCCGTTTCGTGGCGGGCGTACTTGGGCCAACAAACCGCACTGCTTCAATTTCGCCTGACGTTAACGACCCGGGCAAACGCAATGTTACTTTTGACGAACTCGTGGAAGCGTATAGCGAGTCTACCGAAGCGCTCATTGAAGGCGGTGCAGATTTAATCATGCTGGAAACCATCTTCGATACACTTAATGCGAAAGCGGCAGCCTATGCGGTAGAGTCGGTTTTTGAAAAGCTAGGTATATCGCTGCCCGTTATGGTGTCTGGCACGATTACCGATGCCTCAGGGCGCACGCTGTCTGGTCAAACCGCGGAAGCGTTTTATTATTCCATGCGACACATCAGCCCATTCTCATTCGGCTTAAACTGTGCTCTTGGGCCAGACTTACTGCGCCAATACGTAGATGAAGTTGCTACTGTTAGTGAGTGCTTAATTTCAGCGCACCCTAATGCTGGTTTACCCAACGAGTTTGGTGAATACGACATGGAAGGCCCTGAAATGGCCGAGCACATCAAAGAATGGGCGCAGTCAGGGCTAGTGAATATCGTAGGTGGCTGCTGCGGCAGTACGCCAGAACACATTCGCGAAATTGCTAACGCGGTCAATGGAATTGCGCCAAGAAAAGTGCCACAGTTTGAACCCAAAATGCGTTTGTCAGGCCTAGAGCCGTTTGTACACTAGGAGGGCATTATGAGCGCAGAATTTTCCACATTTATTAATATCGGTGAGCGCACCAACGTAACAGGCTCCGCTCGCTTTAAACGACTTATTCTTGAAGGCGATTATGAAACCGCACTTGATGTCGCAAGACAGCAGGTAGAGAACGGCGCGCAGATCATCGATATCAATATGGATGAGGCCATGCTTGATTCTAAGCAGGCCATGATCACCTTTTTGAACCTCATCGCCTCTGAGCCTGATATTAGCCGAGTTCCCATTATGATTGACTCGTCTAAATGGGATGTTATCGAAGCAGGGCTTAAGTGCGTGCAGGGCAAAGCGATTGTTAACTCTATCAGCTTAAAAGAAGGGGAAGCGCTCTTCTTAAACCAAGCCAAGCTAATAAAACGCTATGGTGCAGCAACCGTAGTGATGGCGTTTGACGAAACTGGTCAGGCTGACACGCAGGCTCGAAAAGTAGAAATTTGTCAGCGTAGCTACAAGCTGCTGACAGAAGAAGTCGGCTTTCCACCTGAAGATATTATTTTTGACCCTAACATTTTCGCAGTAGCGACGGGTATTGAAGAGCACGATAACTACGCGGTTGATTTTATTGAAGCTACCCGTGAGATACGTAAAACCTGCCCGTACTCTCATATTTCCGGCGGTCTTTCTAATATTTCATTCTCGTTCAGAGGTAACAATCCGGTTCGTGAAGCTATGCACTCGGTATTCCTATATCACGCTATTCGAGCGGGTATGGATATGGCTATTGTGAATGCAGGTCAGCTAGAGGTATATGACGAAATACCGGCTGAACTTCGAGATGCGGTTGAAGACGTGATTTTAAACCGCAGAAGTGATGCCACTGAACGCTTACTCGATATTGCACCGAACTATCAAGGCGATGGAAAGGCTGCCGCAAAAGAAGATTTATCCTGGCGCGAGCAAGAGGTTAATAAGCGTTTAGAGCACGCCCTAGTTAAAGGGATCACCGACTACATCATTGATGACACCGAAGAAGCGCGTCAGCAAGCTGAGCGTCCGTTACACGTTATCGAAGGGCCATTAATGGATGGCATGAACGTGGTAGGGGATTTATTCGGTGAAGGTAAGATGTTCCTTCCTCAGGTGGTAAAGTCGGCCCGTGTAATGAAAAAGGCGGTAGCCCATTTACAGCCATACATTGAAGAAGAAAAGTCAGACGACGCTAAAAGTAACGGCAAAATTCTATTAGCCACGGTAAAGGGCGATGTTCACGATATCGGTAAAAATATTGTTGGCGTGGTACTTCAGTGTAATAACTTTGAAGTGATTGATCTTGGCGTAATGGTGCCAGCGGCGACAATCTTACAAACCGCTAAAGATGAAAACGTTGATATGATAGGCCTGTCGGGCCTTATTACACCTTCACTAGATGAAATGGTTCACGTTGCCAAAGAAATGGAGCGTCAGGGCTTTGATATTCCGCTGCTTATTGGCGGGGCCACTACGTCTAAAGCGCACACTGCGGTAAAAATTGAACAAAACTACCATGCGCCTGTAGCCTATGTTCCAAATGCTAGTAGAGCAGTAGGCGTATGTCAGCGCCTTCTAAACAAAACGTCCCGCGATATTTACGCGCAGGAACTCGCAAAAGAATACGATACGGTACGTGAACAGCACGCCCGTAAAAAGCCGCGCAGCAAGCCGGTGACATTAGCTCAAGCCAGAGAAAACGCTTTTAAGCCAGATTTTACGACTTTACCAGTAAAACCTGCGAACCTAGGTGTAACACCGGTAACCGCCGATTTGGCTACGCTGCGTAACTACATTGATTGGACGCCATTTTTCTTAACCTGGTCTTTGGCAGGCAAGTACCCACGTATACTTGAAGATGAGGTGGTGGGAGAGCAGGCAAAGTCACTGTTTAACGACGCCAACGCCATGCTGGATAAAATTATCGAAGAGAACAGCCTTCAAGCGAAAGGCGTTATCGGTTTGTTTCCTGCCAACCGCGTTAATGACGATGTTGAAATTTATACCGATGAGTCGAGAAACCAGATTCAAGGTGTTGCCCATCACTTGCGTCAGCAAACCCTAAAAGACAAATTCGCTAATTATTGTTTAGCAGACTTTGTAGCTGAGAAGTCGAGTGGCATAAATGATTATGTGGGCGCTTTTGCCGTCACCGGTGGTATAGGTGAAGACGAGCTTGCTGACAGCTATATTCAGGCTGGCGATGACTACAACGGCATTATGGTTAAAGCGGTGGCAGACAGGCTTGCCGAAGCGTTTGCGGAATATCTGCACGAGCAAGTGCGTAAGCATTACTGGGGTTACGCCGCTGACGAATCACTAAGTAACGAAGAACTTATTCGTGAAAAATACCAAGGCATTCGACCGGCACCAGGCTACGCCGCGTGTCCCGAGCATACTGAAAAGCAGCTTATTTGGGATTTATTGTCAGCAGAGCAGCATACAGGTATGAAGCTTACAGAAAGTTACGCCATGTGGCCGGGGGCGTCAGTATCGGGTTGGTATTTTGCTCACCCTGATGCCAAATACTTTGCTGTCGCCAAAATTCAAGCCGACCAAGTAGAAGATTACGCCACACGTAAAGGCTGGACCTTAGAAGAGGCTGAAAAGTGGTTGGGTCCTAACTTAAGTGATTAATGCTGGTAAGGCAGGGAAGGTATATGCAAATCGAAAAGCCTTTTAGTCAGGCCTGTGAGAACAACAAGCGCGCTATTTTAAGCGTGCTTGAACGTACATTTGCTAACTGCCGACAGGTATTAGAGATAGGAAGCGGGACAGGTCAACATGCCGTATTTTTGGCTGAGCATTTGTCCCATCTTATATGGCACACAAGCGATCAACCACACTATCACGAAGGCATTGCCGCGTGGCTGAGTGATTCAAATTCGGGGAATGTGAAACCTCCCATAGCATTTACCGTTGGGCAAGATGACTTTCCCAACCTCGACATAGACGGGATTTTTACGGCAAACACCGCGCATATCATGCAAAAAGAAGAGGCGAAGCTACTCATGGAATCAGTAGCGTTGCACTTACCCAAAGGGGGCGTATTCTGTCAGTATGGCCCTTTTACACATAGTGGTAAGTTTACTTCTGAAAGTAACCAAGCCTTCCATACTTCGCTTTTAGCGCGTGGTTATGGTGGCTACCGCGATATCAATGAGCTTACTGCTTGGGCAGGCGAGTTAAGCTTGCAAGAAATAATCGACATGCCCGCCAATAACCATATGCTTATTTGGCAAAAACGCTAAAGAAGTATCAAGGCTGCAGCACTTTGCTTTAAAAACAGTTAAAGCAAAGAAAGTCAGCACTCACATCAAAGGAGTAACTATGAGCTTTAAAGTAAACCATTATTTCGACAATAAAGTGAGCTCGATTGGGTTTGAATCTGCAAACGGCCCCTGCACCTCGGGCGTGATGTCGCCGGGTGAATATACATTTTCTACATCACAAAAAGAGCTAATGAAAGTGGTTGAAGGTGAGCTAGTTGTGAAGCTTCCGGGAAGTGACGAATGGCAATCTTTTGCTACAGGCACCAGCTTTAATGTACCCGCCGATGCTTCTTTTGACGTAAAAGTGTCTACGCCTACCGCTTATCTTTGCTTTTACAGCTAATTCTTAAAAGCGTTTAATTCACTCTGTATTTAAACTTTCGTAGAATTGACTTTCAGAGGTTGTAAAATTTCTCTGTATATCTCAAAGTATTAGAAGTGCAAGCGAGCTTGGCTCACTTGCGCTTTTATACTAATAAAACTAAACCTGAAATGTGTGCGAATTATCAGGGCCTGTTGACCTTTAATGTACAAATTTTGGTCTAAATGGAAGCCTTTTAATCGCGAAACAGTCCTGCAAGCCTAGTGGGCTAAGTTAAAGGGCTGTGACAAAGAGTAAAAGGCTTCCATAACGACCCCTTCGGGCAGCGCCTTTGTGCCATCTATACTGCGTTGAATGTTCTCGATTTAGAACCACTAAACCGTCAAACATTCGCCTTGTCTAGATGGCACACAGACCGCTGCAAAAACGTACTAAAAAGGTCAACAGGCCCTAGTGCTGGAATACACTCTTCACACGTTGTGGCGTTTAGTAAACAATGAGAAGTACAAATGAAATCCATATCACTCCAAAAAAAGTTCATGCTTATCGTTGGCGGTAGCATAGCTTTGATGTTACTCATTACGGCGTTTTTCTTAGTCAATACCGTTGCAGATAACACCCGCAGTCGCGTAGAAAAAGAGCTTAAATCCTTAGTTGCACGTGAGGCTAATGACGTTGAAGGCTTCTTCGCAACCTATGGCGGCGTTGCTAGAGCATTCCTAAGTAGTCCTTTTCTACAAGATTTTTTTACGCGCCATAACACGCGAGGGGCGCCCGAAAGCCAACTGACTCAATCCAAAGATATCTATGCCACATTTGAGGGCATCAGCAGTCAAGATCCCATTATTAAATCGGCGTTCTTTGGTTCTGCTAAGACGGGTGAATACTTCTACGAAGAGGGCCGAGTCGGCGTCGACACTTCGGGTCCTGATGCTGGCAATCCTAACGCCGGTTACTTTGCAACTAAGCGTCCGTGGTTTACTACTGCCGTTGAAAAAGGGAAGCTATATGTAACGCCTCCTGCTGTCGATTCCCAAGATGGAAGCGTATCTGCAGTAGTACAAACCCCGATATACAAAAATGGAGCGTTACTAGGCGTTGGCGGTGTCGATATTCTTATTAGCACGGTGGGTAAGGTCATAGATGCCATTCGTTATGAAGAACAAGGCACGGCGTTTTTACTCGATGAAAACCAAAACATTGTTTACTTTCCAAAACAGAGCAAAGCGTTGCCACTAAGCTCCTCTATTCGCAACTTTGACAGCGTGTTTGATAGCACTGAAGGGTTTGGCAAGTTGGCAAGTAATATAGCGGCTAATGAATCTGGTATTGTGCACGTAACCTGGAAGGGGGAAGACTATGTTGCGGTTTTTGAGCACGCTCAGTTAACTAACCCACAAATGAATTGGTCGCTGGGCATTCTTATCCCTGCAAGCATCATTGATAGCCCTATAAATAATGCAATTACTACGGCAATTATCGTCGCCTTTGTGATTATTGGATTAATAGCGCTTATTACTTATTTTGCGAGTGCTAAAGTCACTCAGCCTTTGGTCGAAATGCGCAACGCAATGGCGGAAATAGCGCATGGCGACGGCGACTTAACCAAGCGTCTGGAAGTTAAGAGTAACGACGAAATCGGTGCGCTTGCCATAGAGTTTAATACCTTTACCGATAAACTAAGATCATTGCTAAAAGATACTGCCGCTAACACTAAGGCTGTTTCTGATGCAGCGGATCACCTTCGAGATGTGAGTCACGCCACTAGCAAGGAAATTAACCAAGAGCGTAGTCAGGTGGACAATGTGTCTACGGCAGTGACGCAGATGGCTGCTACCGTCGTTGAAATTTCAAAAAATGCGGCACAGTCCAGTGACGCTGCGACTAAAGCAGATGAATTGGTACAAGCCGGCAGTGAGCAAGTGCAAGATGCCATGAGGGAAATTCGCGCGCTGGCTGACGCCATCAGTCAGGGTGTTGAAGTTGTAGGCGGATTGAGCAAAGAGTCAGACAGCATCGGTGCTGTAGTCGATGTAATTAACAGCATAGCTGAACAAACTAATTTACTGGCATTAAACGCAGCCATTGAAGCGGCGAGAGCCGGTGAACAGGGGCGCGGCTTTGCCGTTGTTGCAGATGAAGTTCGCTCATTAGCAAGTCGTACACAAGAATCGACGACTGATATACGAAAAATGGTAGAGCGATTGCAGGCGATGTCTGAGCAGACCAACAGTGTTATGCAGGAAGGACAAACCCGTTCTCAATCTGGTGTCGATAAGACAGAGAAAGTGGTCGAAACGCTTAAAGACATTACCCAGTCTATAGGTTTGGTTCACGAGCAAAGTACTCACATAGCACTTGCGACCGAGCAGCAAACGGAGGTGGCGCAAGATATTAATAAGTCGCTCGTAGCTATCACTGGTTTAAGTGATAAAACTAGTCAGCATGCAGAAGAGTTAGCTGTGGAAGCTACGCAGTTAAGTGCCGTTTCTGGTGACTTAAAAGAATTGGTGGGGCAGTTTAAAATTTAGCGCCATTCATACCGTTAACCGCACATAATGCGCAATAGTCTTTAATTAGAGCGTTGTCGCTTGCCAACATTGTTGGCAAGCGAGTTGTTTTATTCCTTAGTTTGACATAAGTTTCCGAAATAAAGTTTGGAAAACCTATGGCTTGTGCGTTTGCGAAAGGGCAATGAAATCATCTACAAACCCCAATACGTCCTGCGCTTTTCTATGACCCAAGTACAGCGTTTTTGATACGCCTTGTTCACCAAGCGACCGACAAGTCAGGAGATCGCTTTCTTTTGATTCATCAATTAACCATTTAGGTAGCGCAGTAACACCACGTCCCGCTGCTACCATTTGTAAGATGATCTCTGTGGTTTCAATCGTTTTATGTTGCCTCACTGTGCAATTGGCAGGTGTAAGGAAATGCGTAAAAACGTCCAGTCGACTGAGTTCTACGGGGTAGGTGATAAGGGTCTCATTACTTAAATCTTGTGGTGCAATATATGGTTTCTCTGCCAAAGGATGGTGTTCATCCATTACCAACACTTGTTCATATTCGAACACTGGCGTGTAGGTAATGGTATCAAGTGAAAGAGGGTCTGGCGTGAGCAATATATCAATATCGTACCCGTGAAGTGCTTGTAAACCGCCAAAAGAGAACGCGCGGCGTACATCTACATCAACATCTGGAAAGGCTTTCAAAAAAGGCGCCACTACCTTGAGCAACCATTCAAAACACGGGTAGCACTCCATCCCAATACGTAATATGCCCTGTTTACCATCGGCGAATCTGCGTAATTGGGCTTCAGTATGCTCAAACTGGGGTAAAACTCGGTGAGCTAAGCCCAATACACTCTGACCCGCCTGAGTCAGCGTGAGTTTTCTGCCGTCTTTTTTCCAAAGCGGTACGTCAAAATGGGCTTCCAACTTTTTCATTGCGTGACTTAACGCTGACTGGGTTAGAAAAAGCGATTTTGCCGCTTCTGTCATCGTGCCTTCAGCATCTATCGCTCTTACTATTCGTAAATGTTGTCTATCAATCATAATAAATTACAACCAGTTTAACGTTTTTGAAGAGGGCTTGGGGCAGCACTGACTATAGTCACGGCGTCCGACAGGCGAGTTTCAATTATCTCTTTTATGATAATTGATATTTCTCTAAAGGTCTTTCGTCCAGGCGCAGTGTTTCTCCACGCTAATGAGTGCTGACGCTCAATAGGCATATCGGCAATCTCACACACGTGTAATGCTTCAGGCTTGTGCAACTCAGAATGAATATAAAGCCCGGGTAGGAAGGCTACACCCATGCCCATTACCACCATTTGACGCAAAGTATCTAGGCTGGTGCCCTCATAATCTCGCTGTAAATCTGCCCCAATCTCATCGCAAATGCGCTGCACTTGATGATGAAAGTGATGTCGGTCTTCGAGTGTTAACACTTTCTCGCCGCTTATTTCTTCTGGTTTAACATAGGCTTTTCCTGACAATTTGTGATCAGAAGGCGTGACGAATTTTAAAGGCTCTTTGAAGAGTGGTTGCGTGATCAATTGAGAGTTTTCGCCTGAAAGTGGCGAAAGAATTAGGTCATATTCACCACGCAGTAGACCGTGTTGCAATGCGTTAGGGGCGCCTTCTCGAACATAGAAGCGCAAGCCGGGCTTCCGTTTGTGCAGATCTGGTAGCACAAAGGGAAGTAAATAAGGCCCTAGTGTTGGCGGTATCCCTAACCGGTAGGTTACAACCTCACCCTCGGACAAGTCTCGTGCAATTTCGCTGAACCGTTGAGAGGCCTGCAGCACCTCTTCCGCTGCATCAAGCAAGGCTTTACCTTGGGGAGATAACAGCGTTCCCGTGCGTGATCGTTCAAAAAGCGTTAGCCCTAAAAGGTTTTCTAGCGCACTGATCTGACTGGTCAGAGTAGGCTGACTAATTCCCAGTATTCCCGCTGCTTGCCTGAAGCTTAGGTATTTAGCCACTGCAACAAAATAGCGGATTTGGTTAATTGACGGGGTCTTTCCGTTGAATTGCATGGTGAAAATGGCTCTCTCTTACTATGCTTATGGGTAGTGTTACGTAAGCAGTGATAGTATTTAGCTATCGCGAGTTAGTATATTAAACTATTAATCTATCAGGTGAAACTGGCGTAATTACATAATCATTACAATTATTAAAAAATTGGGAGTTATATATGGATCACGTTATCTCAGGTGTTGCAAAATTCCAGAAAGAAGTTTACCCAAACAAA
Organism: Alteromonas sp. G4i13; assembly: GCF_054960505.1. NCBI lineage: Bacteria > Pseudomonadati > Pseudomonadota > Gammaproteobacteria > Alteromonadales > Alteromonadaceae > Alteromonas > Alteromonas sp. G4i13. Next base: position 208,248 of record NZ_JBHNYX010000001.1, read on the forward strand.
AAAGCTACGTTTCAAAAACTAGCTACTGGGCAGAACCCTGAAGTGCTTTTCATTACGTGCTCTGATTCACGTATCGACCCGAACTTAGTAACACAAACTGATCCGGGTGAGCTATTTATCTGCCGTAATGCGGGCAACATCGTACCTCCTCACAGCAATCAAACTGGTGGCATGACAGCGTCTATTGAGTTTGCAGTTGCTGCACTGGGCGTTTCTCACATTGTTATTTGTGGCCATACTGACTGTGGTGCAATGAAAGGCGCCATCAACCCTGAAGGCTTAAGTGCGCTTCCGCATGTAAAAGAGTGGCTAGGTCATTGCCGTGTTGCAACTGAAGTTGTTAAAGAGCGCTGTGGCCATTCAGACCTTTCTATTGACGATCTAGAAGCGGTAACGAAAGAGAACGTTGTTCAGCAAATTCAGCACCTTCGCACTCACCCTGCTGTTGCTGCAAAAATTGCAACAGGTCAGGTTAAACTTCACGGATGGGTTTATAACATTGGTTCAGGTGAAGTGCTTTACTACAACACTGAGTCTGGTGAATTTGATGTAATGGACGAGTCTACTGCCGAAGCACAACTTGCTCGCGGTGAATAAGGTCTATAACTATGGTAAAAATTAACCTTTCAAACCTACGAGGCGATTTTACCGGCGGTTTAACAGCCGGTATCGTTGCTTTACCACTGGCGCTTGCACTGGGTGTAGCGTCAGGCTTAGGCCCAATGGCGGGTCTGTACGGTGCTATTGCGGTTGGCTTCTTTGCCGCACTTTTCGGTGGTACACCAGCACAGATTTCTGGTCCAACGGGGCCTATGGTTGTTGTTCTTGCAGGCTTGTTCGCAAGTCTGTCAGGCGACGCCAGCCTTATATTCACAGCTGTGATATTGGCCGGTATATTCCAGATTGTTTTTGGTGTCCTTGGTGTTGGCCAATACATTCGCCTGGTGCCTTACCCGGTAATATCGGGCTTTATGTCGGGCATCGGTGCAATCATCATCATTCTTCAAATCGGCCGCTTACTGGGCCATGAGCCGCCAGGCGGAACAATCGGCGCATTGACATACTTGCCAACCGCGCTTGCCGATATTGATTTTGCAACCTTAGCGTTAGGCCTTGGTACCTTGGTTATTGCCTACAAATGGCCACCGCAATTAGGAAAGTATGTGCCTGGAGCACTGGCTGCACTTATCATTGGCACGCTTGTAAGTTTAGCGTTGTCTGTGCCAATTCTTGGTGATATCCCGACGGGTTTACCTAGCCTTCACCTTCCAGTATTTGACCAAAGCAAAGCACTGCTTATTCTTGAAGCCGCGTTTATTCTAGCTGTGCTGGGAGCCATCGATAGTCTACTTACATCTCTTGTTGCTGATAACATGACGCGTACCCGTCACGATAGTAACAAAGAGCTAATCGGCCAAGGTATTGGTAATACATTTGCTGGTCTTATCGGCGGTATCGCAGGCGCAGGCGCAACGATGCGTACTGTTGTAAATATCCGTAGCGGTGGTAAGTACAACATTTCAGGTATGGTACACGCACTAGTTCTTCTAGCAATTGTGTTAGGTCTTAGCCCGCTAGCAGCGCAAATTCCTCACGCAGTTCTTGCTGGTATTTTGGTTAAAGTTGGCTTAGATATCATCGACTGGAGTTACTTGAAGCGCGCTCACAAAGGCCCACGTTGGGACTTCGGCCTCATGATTATGGTGCTTGCGCTAACGGTATTTGTAGATCTGATCACAGCAGTTGGTGTTGGCGTGGTATTCGCAGCACTAGCTTACGTTAAGCAAATCGCACAGCTGCAAATTGAAGAGCTTAAGAAAATCCCTGAGTCGTTAAACGACCCTAAAGAAAATGAGCTATTGGAATCTCTTAAAGACAAAGTATCAATCTTTAGTTTTGGCGGACCACTAAGCTTTGGTGCGGCTGCCGATTTGGGCCACCACGTTCGTGAGCGAGTGAAACCGGGTTCTAAAGTCACCATTTTAGATTTCTCGCGCGTTCCACTTATGGATGTTTCAGCTGCGATGGCAGTTGATACAGTTACCTCAGATGCACTAGCGGCAGGTCGTCAGCTGGTTATTTGTGGTGCTAATGCAGAAGTCAATAAGGTGCTTGAGGGCGTAAACGAAGCGCACCCAGGTATCCCCAACTTTGACACGCTACACGACGCCTTGCTTTACGCAGAAAAGCAAGTAGCCGGGACTGAAAGCAAAAACACCCGTTTTCAAGCCGCAACGCAGTCGTGAAGTAATATCAAGGTAAGATAAACCTTTCCCTTTTGGCCCTCCTTAGTGAGGGC